>URNK01000022.1 GCA_900549195.1 uncultured Collinsella sp. | reverse complement strand
ACGAGATGAGCGCTAGTCTCGTGGGCTCGGAGATGTGTATAAGAGACAGGTGGGTGACACCGTAATTGAATTTGGCGCGGCAGGACCGCAAATTATCGAGGACTACGAAGCAGACGTGAGAGGATACCTAGACTATGAGTGATACCGCATCCGCAGCACCCCGCGTACCCAAACGCGTCGCCGCCGTTATCCTAAACTCGCTCAAGGGCGGCGTGGTCCCGCGCATCGGGCTTCCCTATATCACCGTGGGACGCGAGGTCGAGATTCGCGCCCTGCTCACCGATTTGAGTCTCATCGCCGATGGCGGCGCGAGCTTCCGCTTTTTAGTCGGTCGCTACGGCGCCGGCAAAAGTTTCTTGCTCCAGACCATCCGCACGCACGCCATGGGCGAGGGATTCGTCGTCGCCGATGCCGACCTATCCCCTGAGCGCCGCCTGCAGGGCGGTCAGGGACAGGGCCTTGCCACCTACCGCGAGCTCATCCGCAATATATCGACCAAAACGCGCCCCGAGGGCGGTGCGCTCAACCTTATCCTGGATCGCTGGGTCGCCTCGTGTGCCGAGGTCGAAGAGTCGGTCGTCAATGCCCAACTGGCCCCGCTCGAGGAGATGGTCCACGGCTTCGACTTCTCCCGCATGCTCCGCCGCTATCGCACGGCCGTATCCGAGGGCGACGAAGAGACCATGAGCCGCGTGACCAAATGGATTCGCGGCGAGTACCGCACCAAGAGTGAGGCACGCGCCGAGCTGGGCTCCTCGACCATCATCAGCGATGACGACTGGTACGACTACGTTAAGCTCATTGCGCGCTTTTTGGTCTGCAGCGGCTACAAGGGCATGCTGGTGCTCATCGACGAGCTCGTGAATCTGTATAAGATTCCCAACGCCATCACACGCCAATACAACTACGAGAAGATCCTGACCATGTACAACGACACGCTCCAGGGCAAGGCGCAGTACCTGGGCATAATCATGGGCGGCACGCCAACCTCCATCGAAGACCGCCGCCGCGGCGTGTTCTCCTACGAGGCCCTGCGCAGCCGACTCGCTCAAGGCCGCTTTGCACGCGAGGACCTTAAGGACATGCTTGCGCCCATCATCCGCCTGCAGCCACTCACCTACGAGGAGTTGCTGGTGCTGATCGAAAAACTCATGCAGATCCATGCCGGATACTTTGGCTGGACGCCCACGCTTACCGAGAATGACTTGGTGGACTTTCTCAAGATTGAGTTCGGACGCGTGGGAGCCGATACGCACCTGACGCCCCGTGAGGTCATCCGTGACTTTATCGAGCTGCTCGATATCCTGTGTCAGAACCCCGATGCAAATGTGGCCGAGCTGCTGCAAAGCGTCGGCGGCGACGCGTTGGCGCCGGCGGCCGCAACAGGCGACGCTGGCACCGCAGGCGGCGACCGCAACTTCGCCGAATTCACCATCTAACCTGCCAAAAAGGGACAGGTTTATTTTGGCAGGTTTTATCTGGGCAAACGCTGAGGCAGTAATGCAGCAAACCATTGCCAGCCGCGTTGAGAAGTTCATATTTGAGGGGAGGTCCCGTGAACGCCTTTGACCGATATGCTCCGTTTATCCAAGACTTCATCTACTCCCACGATTGGGAGAGTCTACGCTCTATCCAGGTTGCGGCAGCTGATGCCATCTTTAACACACAAGATAATGTGCTCTTGACGGCATCCACGGCTTCCGGCAAAACCGAGGCAGCCTTCTTTCCCATCCTGACCGAGTTTTGGGAGAACCCGCCCGCGAGCGTGGGCGCCCTCTACATCGGCCCCCTCAAAGCGCTCATCAATGATCAGTTCGTCCGCCTCAACGACCTCTGCGAAGAGGCCGATATCCCTGTCTGGCACTGGCATGGCGATGTCTCGCAGTCGCACAAGGCTAAGCTCATCAAAAAACCGAGCGGCATCTTGCAGATTACGCCCGAGTCACTCGAGGCGCTCTTAATCCATAAGCACATGGCGATTCCGCGCATGTTTTGCGACCTGCGCTACGTGGTCATCGATGAGGTCCACTCGCTCATGCGCGGCGACCGCGGCGGTCAGACGCTCTGCCTTATTGAGCGCCTCTCGCGCATGGCGGGCGTGCAGCCCCGCCGCATCGGCCTTTCTGCCACCATCGGCGACCCCGAGCGCACGGGCGCTTTTCTCTCACAGGGAACGGGGCGCGACTGCGTTATTCCCCGCTTTGAAGAACCGCGCCACGTGTGGCGCATCTCCATGGAGCACTTCTACAACTCGGGTCCCCAGGCACAGCAGCGGGGATTCGAGAGCACGGGTCCTCAAGAGGCCGAAGTGCTTGCGTGCGAGCGCATCGAGGCGGCGGCATCCGCGGCACTGCCCGCCGGCGCCCAAGACATGCGTCACAGCGGACAGCTCACACAAGAGGAGCGCCGTCAACGTCGTGAGCGGGCACGGGGCAAGGCCGCTCCCAAGGACCGCCAAACTTCCTCGGCCCCCGAGGGCGAAGTCGACATCCCACGAGCGACCGAGCAGGCGCTTCTCAACCCCACCGACACAGCACCAGACAACGCCGACCCCGGCATGGGCTATATCTTCGAACACACCCGCGGCCGCAAGTGCCTGGTCTTTGCCAACTCGCGCGAAGAGGCAGAGGCCGTATGCTCCATGCTGCGCAGCTACTGCGAGAGCCGACACGAGCCCGACCGCTTTCTCATCCACCATGGCAATCTTTCGGCATCGCTACGCGAGACGGCAGAAGAGCTCATGCGCGACGAGGAACAGGCACAAACGACCGTCACCACCTCTACGCTGGAGCTCGGTATCGATATCGGCCGCCTGGAGCGTGCGTTTCAGATCGATGCGCCATTTACCGTCAGCTCCTTTTTGCAGCGAATGGGCCGCACGGGACGCCGCGATCTTCCGCCCGAGATGTGGTTTGTCATGCGCGAGGAAGAGCCCGAGCCGCGCACGATGATGCCCGAGACCATTCCGTGGAAGCTCCTGCAAGGCATCGCGCTCGTACAACTCTATCGCGAGGAAAAATGGGTCGAGCCGCCCGAGCTCGATCGACTCCCCTACAGTCTGCTCTACCACCAGACCATGTCGACGCTTGCCAGTACCGGAGAGCTCACGCCGGCCGAACTTGCCCAGCGCGTGCTCACGCTCAGTTATTTCCATCACGTCTCGGCCGATGACCATCGCGTGCTGCTGCGCCACCTCATTAAGATCGACCATATCCAGGTCACCGAGGGCGGTGGGCTCATTGTGGGCCTCGCGGGCGAACGCATCATTAACAACTTTAAGTTCTACGCCGTGTTCCAGGAAAACGAGGAGTTCACCGTCCGCAGCGAGTCGGCCGAGCTGGGCACAATCGTCAATCCCCCACCGCCCGGTGAGCGCATCGCCATCGCAGGCCATTGCTGGATTGTCGAGGAAGTGGACTGGAAGCGCCACACTGTCTTTGCCACGCAGGTCAAGGGCCGGGTGCCGGCCTACTTTGGCGACTGCCCCGGCGACATCAATACACACGTACTCGAGCGCATGCGCAAGGCGCTCAACGAGCACGCGACATATCCGTACCTCATGGGTAACGCACGGGCCCGCTTAGCGCAGGCTCGCCATACGGCCGAGATTTCAGGTGCGGGAACTAAGCCGCTCATCAACCTGGGTGGCGACACCTGGGTGCTTTTCCCCTGGTTGGGCAGCTACGCCTTTCTGGCGCTCGAACGTATGCTCAAGATTAAATGTGCCGCGGAGCTGGGCCTTCGCGGACTCGACCCTTCACGCCCGTACTTTATGCAGTTTAAGATGAAGGCCGACGAGGAGACGTTCTTTGAGGTACTCGCAGCCGAGGCCGAAAAGGACTTCGATCCCACCGAGCTCGTCTATCCCGGCGAGGTGCCTTATTTTAATCGCTACGACGAGTACGTTCCCGAGGAGCTCGTGCGCAAAGGCTTCGCCGAAGGCGTGCTCGACATCGAGGTTATGAAACAGCGCGTCCTCAGCTGGCGCGACCACGCCTAAGGCCAGTCCTTTTTGGGACGGGGAGACTTACTTGTCGTGAAGGATGGTGCCGAGGAAGTCGGTGTCGAAGGGTACAGCTTCGGCAAAGGCGTAGTCGCCGTCGCTGGCGATGAGCAGATAATTCTCCTCGCCGCCGAACTCTGCATCGCCACAGGGGACCACCCAAGCATGGTCGAACACCTCAAGCGCCGTGGCGGCACAGTCGCGCAGGAACGTCACATCGCTCCCCTCGTTTGCGCTCACGATATTGGCCACGTAGATACCCCCGGGGTTCAGGCTGCCCCGCACCAGGCGCAGCGCCTCAACGGTCGCCAGCCCGCGCACGGGCTCGGCACCGCCAAAGCAATCGCTCACGACCACGTCGTAGCGACGATGGCCCACGCTCGTCACACCCAAATACGAGCGAGCCTCAGCGGTTATCACCCGCAGGCGATCGCCCGCCGCGCGCTCCAGCTCGTCTAGGTAGAACCAGCGGCGCGCCAGGCGCATAACCTCGGCATCGTACTCAATGACGTCCATGCGCAAGCTCTCGTGCGACATCAGCGCGAACTTGGGATAGGCAAACCCACCGCCACCCAGCATAAGCATACGGTCGATGCCGTGACCATAAGCGTCGCGCATCGCATCCTCGGACTCAAACACGTCGTCAAACGCACGATAGTACGCAAAGACGGGCTCTGCCCAACGCTCGCCAACGTAACTTGCGCTTTGGTAGACGCCGCCTTGCACCAACACGCGAATCTCATCGCCGCCCTCATCGTGCACGCGTTTCACACGCGCCAACCCATTGCGGGTTCGCGCAACCTGCAGACAGGCAGCACGAACAGCGACGGCGGCCGCACCAAGCGCCGCGGCTCCCAGAGCAACGCCGGCAACGACGCCGGCAGAAACACTCGGCTTGTTCATCTAGAGCTCCTTTTGCAGATAAAGGCCATGGTCATAAAATCCAAGATGGCGATAGTACTCGCGTGTACCGATCGCGCTAATCACGTTGATGCGCGCATAACCCGCATCCCGGGCAATCTCGCACGCACGCTCAACGAGCAAACGCCCCAACCCGTGATGCTGCGCCGCCTGGCCTTGATCCCCCACGCGCGCCGCCATGCCATACACGTGCACCTCGCGAATCATCGCCTCGTCCGGCGTCGTCGGCAACTCATCCGCATGCGCGGCAACAAACGAATGGTCGGGCAGCGACAACCGCAAAAAGCCCGCGATTTTGCCCTGCGGCGTCATCCACTGCAAAAAACGCTCGCACGTCACCGGCGTCTCGTACGCCACTTCCTCGTCAAGGGTCAGCTCATGCAAGTCGGCACCCGCCGTGCTGATCTCGCGATAGCGAATCTCGCGCACCGTCGCACCGTCACCCCGAGCAGCTAGGCGGTTCTCAACGAGCTGACGCAGGTTAGGCTTCTTGTTGCCCACCATGATGTCATCGGAGCTAAAATCGCGGATCATGCGGCTGATACGGCAGAACGCCGGCGTCACCACGATGTCGTCGGCCAGCACGTCGAGAAGCTCTTCCTCGGTATAGGGACGCCACTCGCCGCGCTCGTAACAGCCCACCAGACGCGAGCCCTCGATGAGCGCGCACGGGTAAACCTTGACCTCGTCGGGCATAAAGGCCCCTTCGGTCATAAAGCGCTCGTAGTCGCGCTTGTCCCCCTCGGGCGTGGCGCCCAGCAAGTTGAGCATAAAATGCGCATGGATCTTAAAGCCAAACAGGCGCGCAAGCGAAAACGCCCGCTCGATCTGAGCCACCGAAATGCGACGCTCGTTGATATCGAGCAGGTGCTGGTCGAGGCTCTGGATACCCATCTGAATCTTGGTGCAACCCAAGCGGCGGATAAGCGTGAGGGCCTGCGGCGTTACCGCATCGGGGCGCGTCTCGATAACGAGCCCCACCACGCGATGCTTCGCCGTCTCGTTGGTGCGCTGTTGACGCTCGAGCTCCTCCATCGTTGCCGTCTGCCACTTGGCAACCTCGCCCCACGGCGTACCGGGGCCGTACAGACGACGCACCGCGCGGTTATAGCCACCCACGGCAGCATCCACACGCTCCTGCTCGTCGGCAACGCCGGCAGCAAGCTCAGCCTCGTCTGTCGCAATGCCGGCGGCCCGATAGCGCTCGCGGCGCTCTACTACCACCGGCGGCAGGGCATCGGCGGGAGCGTCATCGAGCAGACGCCCCGCCTCGGCACGGCTGATGCCCGGACGCGCCAACATGGGGTTGGCCGCCACGCCGGCCACGGCATCGTCATTGAGCGCGCGGAAGAGCTCCGACATAAACCACATCTGATACCCTTGCGGATAGTCGCTCCAGGTACCGCCAAGCACAATGAGCTCGATCTTATCGGTCGCATGACCCATCTGCGAAAGCGCGGTCAAACGGGCGCTCACCTGCAGATATGGATCGAAGCAGTTTTGCTCTGCACGGGCACACGCCGGCTCGGCATGTAAATAGCTTTTGGGCATGCGCAGGTCGTTGGGGCAAAACAGGCAATCGCCCGAGCACGGCCACGGCTTGGTGATGACGGTAATGGTTGCCACGCCCGAAGCCGTGCGACGAGGCTTCATACGCAGCACCTGCAGCAGTTGACGTTCCAGCTCGGCATCGACATTCCACCCAGCCCAACGAGCCGGCTCCTCACGTTTAACCCGCTGGTAGAACGGCAGCAGACGGCGCTTGGCCAAATCGCGTTTGTCGGCACCCTCACGGCGCGCCTCGGCATGTATCAGTTTGACGAGCGCTTTGTCATCCACGGTCTCGCCGCGACGCAGAGCCTCGAGTATGTTCAAGATAATCTGTTCCATGCCCCCATTGTAAAGGCAAAGGCGCCGGATCCGATCTCGGCTTCGGCGCCTTCATCAAACAGCGCGTCTATATCTTCGCCTAGGCTTTCGTCTGCCTCAATACTCCGAATCAAACGACATGTCGCCCGAACCGACCTCAAAACGATACGTGGCAGACTTGTCACCGTTATCGAATTCAAGATTCAAAATGGTCTCGCCGTCGTAGCCAAGCGGAAGGAAATCGCTCTCGAAGTCGCCGCTGCCCAAGGTGAGGCTCGCCTTAAAGCCCGTCGAGTTCGGAACCGTCATCTCCACATCGCCCGAGCCCACACTCACGTCCATCGACTTCGTGGGGGCCGGGTAAAGCTCGAACGTCACATCGCCCGAACCGACCTCGGCATTCAGGGTATCGGTCACGGTGCCCGTAAACTCAACGTCTCCAGAGTCCAAAGTCAGGTTGAGGTCATGACACGCAATGCCCGCGACCGTCAGGTCACCCGATCCTACATTCGCTGTAATGCCCACCATGTTATCGGCAACTTCGCGCGGCAGTTCGACGGTAACCGTGCGGTCAATGGCGCGCTCGTCATCGCAATCGAACTGGCGAATCTTGAGCGTAGAGCCCTTGATTTCGGCCAGGTTCTGGGTTGCCGCATCGAAGGCAACGGTCCCCGTTGCCACGCGACCGCTTTCAATTACGCGCACTGGCCCGCCGGAAACGTGTTTGACCTCGACCGTGCCCGACGTCACGTCCAAGTCAAGCGATGTGAACGCGTCGGCATCAAAGGTTTCGCTCGAAAGTTGCTGAGGCTGAGCGGAATAGTTACCGCTATCCAAAAGATCGTCCTCGTCAAGCGCATCGTCCATACCAGACAAGCCGGATACAACATCGTCGAGATCCCACGGGCCATCAAAATGAATCAATGTCCGCGAAACGCCAAAGACAAGTCCGATGATGAGCACGAACGCTCCGATGCCAACGCCCAAGCGTACCTTGGATTCATGCGAAAGCTTCATCATTCGTCACCCTCTTTGGCACATGGCTCAGCGGTGGTCGTGGTAGCCACGTCAGCATCAGGTTCCGCAGAAGCATCCTTCCCCTGGGCCTTGATCGCCACCGACGCCGGACCAACCTGAATATCCCCGCGCGCCCAATCACCATCGAGCGCACGCGCCACCCAGTGATAGATGGGGATCGTAAAGAAGATCAGCGCGGCAAAGGGGCCGGCACCAAACAGGAACATCAGCAAAAAGAACAGCAGCCAGCACACGGCCCAATACGGGAACGACTGGAACGGGCCCTTCACCGGAGTCGAGCCAACCGCGGTGCCACTCGTCGCCTGCGCCGTAGCGGCATTGGCGGCCTGCGCACTCCAGCTTGCCGCCTGCGCCGCCTTGGCCGCGGCATCACTTGCCTGCGTAGCTGCCTCCGTGGCGCGTGCCGCCGCCTCATGGGTGCGGGCGCGCTCCGCCGCCTCGGCCTCGCGCTGACGGGCGCGGTCCTCGTTCTCAAACTCGATATCGTCCTCGATCTCATCGCTCGGATTGAGCAGCTCGTCCAGGCTCACGCCATAGAGTTTGGCGAGCGAGATCAGATTCTCGGTATCGGGCGAGCTCTCCGCGCGCTCCCATTTGCTGACCGCCTGGCGCGACAGTCCCAGCTTTCGTGCCAGCCCTTCTTGGCTAAAACCCTTGCTGCGGCGAAGGTCGGCGAGCCGCTGCGCAGTTTCTACATTCATGGTTCCTCCTATGTGATGCCAGCCGTGCCGCCGGACCGTTTTTGTTCTTAAGGCGCCTTGCACAGTTAAAAATCTATCCGCCACCGCCAAAAGCATGCCACCTATTCTAGTGAGATTTTTGACAACCGGCGGTTGCGGACACACATGAGCTGCGGAAATGTGTCCAAACAAAGCAATGGCACCTAGCCCGGTTGTCCCCGTTGCGGCGTTAACGGTAGTATGGTCGTACTGTTTATTCCGCACCGCCAACGGAGGGAGTCCCGCGCCGTGAACCGCGATTTCGCCTCATCGCTCATCCAGCTCAACAACACGTTCTATCGCGAGCACTCCGCCTCCTTTTCCGATACGCGTCAGGCCCCATGGCCCGGCTGGGTGCGCACCATGGACATCGCGCTCGAACAGCTCGACGTCGCCACGATCGAGCATCCCGTCCGCGTCTTCGATCTCGCCTGCGGCAATATGCGATTCGAGAACTTTGCCGCCGGCGGCGCACTTGCCGCCAAGGGCGTCGACGGCGCAAACCCCTCGGCGGATGCCAGCTGCCCGTTTGAGTTCTATGGTGTCGACTCGTGCCAAGACCTGGCCATCGATGCACGTGGTCACGCCCTGCGCATTCCCAACCTGCACTTCCAGGAACTCGATGTGCTCGACGCTCTCATGAAGCTCAACCCCGCCGAGACGCCCGACGTGCTTTTCGACGCCCCACTCGCCGACATCTCGGTCTGCTTTGGCTTTATGCACCACGTACCGTCATGCGAGTACCGCGTACGCGTGCTCGACGCCCTGGTGCGGCAGACGCGCCCAGGCGGCATCATCGCCATCAGCTTTTGGGAGTTCATGAACGACGAGCGCATGGCGCGCAAGGCCGTTCGAGCCGAGGCCCGCGCCGAGCTCACCCCGCCGTTTGAGGGTTACGATTCAGCACAGTTTGAAGCCGGCGACCACCTCATCGGCTGGCAAAACGACCGCCACGCCTACCGTTATTGCCATCACTTTGACGATCAGCAGATCACCGACCTGGTGCGCGGCGTCCGCACGTTCTACAAGAGCGGCGAGGTCCCCGTGCGCGAGCTTGAGCGCTTCCATGCCGACGGTCGCAGCGGCGAGCTCAACCGCTATGTGATTCTCAAGCGTCTGTAGGCACCGACGACTTGCCGTCGAGCCGCATCGCATCTTTCGGGCAAACTATGCCCACCCTTTTTTCAACCCATTGACGGAACGTGCAACCATGCGTTCCACACTTATGACCAAGGAGTCTCATGGGAGCCGTCCACGTTCGCACGCCTAAGAACTTTGTGCTCGAGGAGCGCCTGGAGCGCTACGCCGATGCGATTGAGACGAACCCCGAGGCTTATGCCGGAGATTGGCGCGAGGCTTGCGCGCCAGCTGGCAGCAAGCCCTTCGAACACCTTCACCTGGATCTTGGCTGTGGCAAGGGAACGTACCTTGTAGAGCGCGCGGCCCACGAGCCAAACACCCTCTTTATCGGTATGGACCAGGAGCCCATCTGCATTGCCTATGCCGCGCAGAAAATCTGCGAGCAGGAGCTGTCCAACGCGCTCGTCCTGCCCCGAGGCGCCACATCGCTGCCACAGTTGTTTGCCACAGGCGAGCTCGATGCCATCACCATTAACTTTCCCACGCCGCAGCCCAAGGCCAAGTACGCCAAAAAACGACTCGTCCATGTCGACCATCTGATGCTCTACCGTCCGCTCTTTTCAGCCGGCGCCACCGTCACGCTGCGAACCGACAGCAAGCCATTGCGCGACTACGCCCTGGGGCAGTTTGCCGCGGCAGGCTACGACACACTTTGGGTAAGTGATGACGTTCGCCGCGACCATCCCGAGCATCCCGAAACCGAGTACGAGTGCCGCACGCGCGAGATGGGTGCCGCTGTCTATGGCATTTGCGCCACACCCGGCGCGCAACCCAGCGATGAACAGCTCGCGACGGGCCGCGCGCAGGAGCAAAGCCTTGCCTGCTACCTGCCCGATAACCTCGATGAGCTCACCTATGTACCTCTGGGCATGGAAGAAGCCGTCGAGAACTTTAAAAACCGCGCCCGCAAAGGCAAAAAACGCCTGCCGCAAGAGTCCCAAGGGCTCCTGATGGTCGCGGCGTCAGCAAACAAGCGCAAATAGGCGCCAGCGAACGACCCTCAAACCTAAGTGAGTAGACTTTTTTGCAATAGCCAAGCACAACCCGCATAACGAAAACTAAAACCGCAGGTAGATCCCTTGCGCAAAAGCCATGTGCTCGCGATATTGCAAAAAGTCTACTCACTTAGCTGGCAACTGCACCAAACGGCTGGGCAGAACGCCCATTTCCTGCATTTTCTCGCGCGCTGGCGCCCCACGCCGCCGCTACGCCATAATAGTTGGCGGACAATCGCGAGAGAAAGCAAACACATGGCACAGACCACGACAGATACCGCCGCCAGCACCGTCTCCGGCGCCGGCGCCGCCAGCTCATTCTCGGGCGGCACGGGAACCGAAGCCGAGTTTGGCTCGCTCGGCGCGCTCTCCCCCACCTGGTGGGAGCCCGAGGACGGCAGCGAGCCCGAACCATGGCTCACGCCCGATCAAGCCTTCGAGCGCTTCTTTGAATGGACGAGCAATCGCGGCATTGAACTGTGGGATCACCAAGAAGAGGCCCTCATGGACCTGGCTGCCGGCGATCACGTCATTTTGGGAACACCGACCGGATCGGGTAAATCGCTCGTCGCGCTGGGCATGCTCTTTATGGGCATGGCGCAGGGCAAGCGTTGCTATTACACGGCCCCTATCAAGGCTTTGGTCAGCGAGAAGTTCTTCGACCTGGTGCAGGTGCTCGGCCGCGATAACGTCGGTATGATCACCGGCGACACGCATATCAACACCAAGGCGCCCGTCATCTGCTGCACGGCAGAGATCCTTGCCAACGACGCACTGCGCGAGGGCGAAGATGCCGATGTTGGCTGCGTCGCCATGGACGAGTTCCACTACTTTGCCGACCCCGATCGCGGTTGGGCCTGGCAGGTGCCGCTGCTCACCCTGCCCCACACGCAGTTTATGCTCATGAGCGCCACGCTCGGCGATGTCACTGCCATCGCCGCTTCACTCGAGGAGCACACCGGCGCTGCTTGCGACTTGGTTGTCGACGCCCCGCGTCCTGTTCCGCTGAGCTACGACTATGTGACGACCTCCCTCGAGGGCACCGTCGAGCTCGCCATGCGCCGCGGCGAGGCCCCGCTCTATATCGTGCACTTTAGCCAGGATGCCGCCCTTGCGACGGCACAATCCCTCGCCAACTTTGGCATTGCCAGCAAGGAGCAGCGCGAAGCTATTAAGGAAGCTGCCAAAGGCACGAGCTTCTCGACGGCCTTTGGCAAGATTCTCAAGCGCCTGCTTGGATGCGGCGTCGGCGTGCACCATGCTGGCATGTTGCCGCGCTATCGCCTGCTGGTCGAGCGCTTGGCGCAGCAGGGTCTGCTGCCCGTCATCTGCGGTACCGACACACTCGGCGTCGGCATCAACGTACCCATCCACACCGTGGTGCTCACCGCGCTCACCAAGTTCGACGGCTACAAGATGCGTCGCCTGCGCGCCCGCGAGTTCCATCAGATTGCCGGTCGCGCCGGCCGCTCGGGCTTCGATACCGAGGGCATGGTGATTGCCGAGGCACCCGAGCACGAGATCGAGAATGCCAAGCTTATGGCCAAGGCGGGCGACGACCCCAAAAAACTCCGTAAGATTAAAAAGAAAAAGGCCCCCGAGGGCTTTGTCACCTGGAACAAGCAGACCTTCGAGCGTCTGATCGAGACGCAACCCGAGACGCTCAAGCCGCGCCTGCGCATCACGCACTCCATTGTGATCAGCGTGGTCGAGCAGGGCGGCGATGCCCGAGCCCGCGTACACGACCTCATCGAGACGAGCCTGCAGACTCCCGAGGAAAAGGCTAAGCTCGAGGTTCGCGCCGACGAGATCTTCGCCACGCTCATCGATTCCGGCGTCGTCGTTCGCACCGAGGTGCCGCCCGCGCCCGACGCCCCGACTGATGCCGCACCAGACATCGACTATGCGCTGACGGTCGATCTGCCCGAGGACTTCGCACTCGATCAGCCGCTCTCGCCGTTCTTGCTTGCTGCGCTGGAGCTGCTCGATCCCGAGAGCGAGACCTATACCATGGACCTGATCTCAATGGTCGAGGCAACGCTCGAGGATCCCAAACAGGTGCTGCGCGCACAGGAGCGAGCCGCACGCGATCGCGCTATGGCCGAGATGAAGGCCGACGGCATCGAGTATGAGGAGCGCTTGGAGCGCATTCAGGACGTCACGTACGAAAAGCCGCTCGAGGATTTGCTCGATGCCGCTTTTGACAAGTACTGCCAGGAAGTACCGTGGGCAAACGACTACCAGCTCTCTCCCAAGAGCGTCCTGCGCGATATGCTGGAGAGCGCGAGCGATTTTAAGGGCTACATTCAAAAGCTCGGCATCGCCCGCTCCGAGGGCATTTTACTGCGTTACCTGGCAGAGGCTTACCGTTCGCTCGACCGCACCGTACCCATTGAGAAGCGCGACGAGCGCCTGCGCGACATTATCTCGTGGCTGGGATTTGTGGTGCGCTCGGTGGACTCGAGCCTGGTGGACGAGTGGGAAAACGCCGGCAACCCGGCAGCCCTCGACGCCGCGCCGCCGCAGGGCATCGACGAGGTCGTGGCGGACCGCCGCGGCTGCACGCTGTTGGTGCGCAATGCGCTCTTCCGCCGCGTGACCCTTGCCGCTCGCGAGCACGTTCGCGACCTGGGCGAGCTCGACGACGACTGGGGCATGAGCGAGATCCGCTGGCAAAAAGCACTTGACGCTTACCACGAGCAGCACGAGGAAATCCTCACCGACGGAGATGCCCGCAGCGCCGCGATGTTTTCCATCGATGAGAGCGACGAGAAGACCGATCACGTGTGGCACGTGCACCAGATTTTTGCCGACGAGGATGGCGACCACGACTTTGGCATCATGGGCGATGTCGACCTGAATGCCACGCAGGATGGCGGCGAGGTCATCTTCAAAAACTACCGCGTCGGCTTTATCGAGGATCTGCTCGAGGACTAGCCGAACATACTGGAACGAAACGAAGCGGGGCCGTTGGCAATATCGCCAGCGGCCCCGCTTTTGCACTATACGCTATGTCTTACTCGGCATCCTCGACCTCATACGAATCCGCCTCGGCTGGTTCATCACCTGTCTCCGGCGCAGCCTCACGTGCCTCGTCAAAGGCAGCCTTCATGGTCTTGTTGCCCCACGTGAGCTTTCGAATGGTGAGTTCATCGGCTTTGTTGTGGGCCAGACGCAGATTCTCGGTACTGCGACGCAGGTCGTCCTTGGTCTTCTCGAGCTGCTTAATGGCGGCATCGATCTCCTTAATCGCCGACTCGAACTGCTTACTCGCCAGGTTGTAGTTGCGCGAGAAGCCGTCCTTGAACTTCTCCATCTTGGCTTCGAAGTTCGTAACGTCGATATTCTGCTGTTTGTACTCCGCCAGCTCCTGCTTATAGCGCAGCGAACCCATGGCGGCGTTGCGCAGCAGCGTGATCATGGGAATGAAGAATTGCGGGCGGATCACGTACATCTTCTCATAGCGGTAACTCACGTCGACAATACCCGCGTTATAGAGCTCGCTCTCGGGCTCCAGCAGGGTGCAGAGCACTGCATACTCACAGCCCTTCTGGCGGCGATCGTGGTCGAGCTTCTTAAAGAAGTCCTCGTTCTTGTGCTTGGTCGCGGTCTCGTCGTTCTCGTTTTTCATCTCGAACATGATCGAGATGATCTCGTTGCCGCTCGCGTCGCACTCGCGGAAGATAAAGTCACCCTTGGTACCCTCGGACGCATCGTTATCTTTCTCGAAGTACGCGTTAGGAAACGCCGTCATGCGCAGACGGTTAAACTCGGTCTCGCAGTGCTGCTCGAGCGACTCGCCCACCATCTTGGTGGACAGGCGGACCTTCATGTCCTTAAGGCGCTCAATCTCTTCATCCTTGTAGCGGATCAGCTCATCGCTCGCACGCTTGGCTTGAGCAAGCTCGAGCTCATGTGCCGCCTTTGCCTGTTCCTCGCGCGAATCGCGCACTGCCAGCTCACTCGTCAGTTTCGCACGTGCCTCGTCGCGCTCTCGCTCCGCCGCGGCGACTGCCTCCGACAGGTTCATTTTTGCCATCAGCTCCTGCTCGCGCAGCTGGGCACGCAGACCCTCAGCCTCTTGCTCAGATTGTGCCTTTGCGGCGGAAAACTTCTCCTGTACCGTCGCGCGGTAGTCAGCAAGTGCACGTTCGGCCTCGCTGCGAGCGGCATCGAGATCACGCTGCGACTCTGCCGCGGCAGCGGCAAGCGCCATCTCCTGAGCCTTGTCCGCTGCGGCAAGCCTGGCCTGCAGCTCGGCAATCTGGGC
>URNK01000021.1 GCA_900549195.1 uncultured Collinsella sp. | reverse complement strand
ATCGTTGGGGCCAGGCCCGATTTTGCCTCTTGACAATGTCCTGCTCATATTAAAAGGAACGTCCCCATCTGCCGGATTAGGAGAGACTCTCCAGCACGCGACGGAGCTCATGCTGAACGGCGTGGTCGCGGTTGCAGCCTACGACGCGATCGGCCACCGCTTTAAGCGCGGGGCGCGCGTTTTCCATCGCGCAGCCCGTGCCGACAAAGCGAATGATCTCGTAGTCGTTCATCGAGTCGCCAAACGCCATGACCTCGTCGCGACCAATGCCGTAATGCTCCGCGAGCTGCGCGATACCCGAGGCCTTCGACACACCAGGCTGCATGGCATCAATCCACGCGTTGCCCGAAGGCGCAAAAGTAAAGAGCTGACCAAGTTCGCGCTGTAGCACGTACGCGCTGTCCATAACCGCACTGTCGTCGCAAAAGATACTCGCTTTGATGATATTTACGCTGGGATCGGGCAGCTCCCAAATGCGCTCGGCATTGGGAAGGTCCTTATCGACCTCACGCACGAACTTGCACTCGTCATCGAGCAAGAAGGATTTGGTTCGGTCAAAGAGCGCAAGATGCAAATTGGGAAACGTCCCGACGGCCTGGGCGAGCTTTCGAATCGCCAGGTGCGAATACACCTCACGGTCCACCATCTTGCCGTCGGCGTAGACCTGGGCACCGTTAGCTGCGACAAAGTCCATCTTGTCACGAACGGGCGCAAAGAACTCGCACAGTCGATCGTAGCGACGACCTGACGATGCGGCAAAATGCACGCCATGCTCGCGTAGCGCCAGGATCAGTTCATAGGTTTCGGGAGGCACCTGGCCGTTTTCGTCAAGCAACGTGCCGTCCATATCGGATGCAATCAGTTTAAACATAGAAAAGCTCCCTTCGGGCTTGTTGGAATCGAACGTGTATCCGATTCCAACGTACCCAAAGGGAGCTCAAATAAGACTCCGCGGGCGTAAACGTTTCAAGGACCTGGCAAATAGCTCACACATGCCAGAGGTCCTACGGTCGCGGCGTCAGGCAGCCCGCCAAAGAGTGTCCCCGATGACTAGTCGTTTAAGAACGCCCCCGATGACTAGTCGGCGTAGGTGAAGGTTGTGACGTCGAACATGCCCTCGGGGCGGATGCGGAGCGTCGGGATGACCGGCAGGGGCAGGAAGATGATGCCCATGATGGGGTCGAGCGGCGGCTCAATACCCATAGCGCGTGCCTTGACCATAAAGTCGTCGTGCTGCGCCGTGACGTCTTCGGCAGTGCCCTCGCTCATAAGGCCGCCGAGCGCCAGCGGAATGCGCGCTACGACCTCACCATCGCGTACCAGCACGTGACCACCCTGGCCCACGGCCTCAACGGCAGCCATCATATCGACGGCATTGTCGCCCACCACGCACACGTTGTGCGAGTCGTGGCCGATCGTGGAGGCAATAGCACCACCGGTGATGGTGAAACCGCGCACCCAGCCGCGACCGATATGCTTGCCAACCAGACCCAGGCCAGCGGGGCCATCGCCGTCAACGCCCTCGGCCTGCAGCGACACGCCGCGGCCATGGCGCTCAATCAGCATAATGCGGCGCAAGTCCTCGTCAGTCTCAGGACGAACCATACCCGTGATGGCCTTACCCGGCACCACGTCAATCACAGCCTCGCCCGGCTTAAAGGCATAGTCGAACACGTCGAGCGATAGCTTCGGAAGTTTAACGGAAGCACGCAGCTCATCGGCAAGGGCCGCAACCTCGGCCATCTCGGGTGCGATCTCGCCCACAAAGGTGCCGTCCTGCGCCACCAGAGCACCGGCGGCATATACGCGATGCGGAGCCGTGGCAAACGTCAGGTCATTGAGTACCAGCAGGTCGGCGCGCTTGCCCGGGGCGATTGCACCGCGTAGCTCGTGCGGGTCGCGGCAGCCGTGATCTAGCCCAAACGCCTCAGCCGTGGAAAGGGACGCCATAGAGATGGCGACCACCGGGTCGACGCCGGCCTCGATGGCCACGCGGCAGGCGTTGTCGATCATGCCGGTCGAAAGCGCGTCGGAGGGAGCGCGGTCGTCGGTCGCAAAGCAGCAGCGGCGGGCGCGGGCGGGGTTTTCCAGCAGCATCGGGGACAAATTGGCCAGATCGTGGCTGCACGTGCCCTCACGCAGCATCACATACATGCCGCGGGACAGTTTATCGAGCGCCTCCTCGGGAATCGTCGACTCGTGGTCGGCGATAATACCCGCCGCGGCATAGGCGTTGAGGTCCTTGCCGGCAACGAGCGGCGCGTGGCCGTCAACCTGCTTGGACGGCGTCTGGTTGGCAGCATCGATGCGAGCGCAAGTCTCGGGGTCGGCCATAAAGACGCCCGGCAGGTTCATCATTTCGCCCAGACCAAAGACATCGCCTGGATGCTCGGCAAAAAACGCCTGCATATCGGCAGCAGAAATAACGGCACCGGCCTGCTCGTCGGGCAGCGCGGGCACGCACGAAGGCATCATGTATTTGATGGAGATGGGTGCGCGGCGGCCGTCCTCAATCATAAAGCGCAGGCCGTCCAGGCCCGCCACATTAGCAATCTCGTGGCTGTCGGCAATGGCGGTGGTAGTACCGCGCGTCGCGGCCATGCGAGCATACTCGGCGGGACGGATGTTCGAAGACTCGATATGCAGATGCCCGTCAATAAAACCGGGAGCGAGATAGCGACCCTGGCAGTCGATGACCTCAGTTGCCTCATAGGTGCCAGCGGCATCGTCGCGACCATCGTAGAGCACGCCGACGATCACACCGTCCTTGACGGCAACGCTACCGGGCGCCACGCGCTGGCCATACACGTCGACGATCTGTGCATTGGTAAACAGCGTGTCGACGGGCACGCGGCCCTCGGCGGCCTCGATCACAGTCCTCATGACCTCAACGGACATACATACTCCTTTAACCGTAGAAAAAAGCTGCGGAGCGGACAAGCCTTCACCGCAGCATGCTCATAGCCATTGTATGCACAAACGATGGGTCAACAATACGCCTCTCCGCTTAACGGCACACGCCACTTGGTGCAATGGGGACTGCCGCTGAGCACCAATGACTACTCGACGACTACTAACTGCCGTCCCGACAACAAAAACGCCGATGTTTTGGCATCGCCAGCGAGCGAGTCGCATTTGAGACAAGGTGACGTGAAACGAAAGGGCGCTGACCTTCTGGTCGCGCCCTTGAAGTTGAACGTCAGATTGTCCAAATGCGGCCCGCGCAGCGTCAAGCGGTTACGCGGTTTGGTAAAACCGCGTAACTTAGTAGTTGGCTTCGTAGCCGTTGCCGTCGCCGGTGGGCTCTTCGTAGTAGTCCGAATCGCTCGAATCGCTTGAGTCATCGGAATCGTCAGAGCTGACCGATGAGGTTGCGGTACCGTTTGCGTAGTCGTCAGACGTGTTGTTGTTCAGGTCGCCGATCGTAGAGCTGGAACCGTCGGAAAGACCCATGGTGTTGGGACCCTTGGGATCCTTGCCGGCATCGACGCGCTCCATCATTTCCTTGAGCTCGTCCTCGTAGACAAAGACGTAGCTCACACCGTCGATCATGGTGCTGTCGTCGGCGTACGAGGGCAGGTTGGCCGAGTAGATACCGTCGACATCCATACCGCGCATGGCGTTGACCGTAGCCACGATATCCTGAACGCTCATATCGGTTACAAGCATATCGGACAGCGAATTAACCAGGCCAAAGATCTTCGTGGCATCGAAGTTATTGAGAATCTGGTTGGCAAGGGCGCCAAGCACCTGACGCTGGTGGCGCATGCGCGTGTAATCGCCGTCGGCATAGGTGTAGCGGCAGCGGGCATAGGTAAGGGCGGTGGCACCGTCCATATGCTGCTGGCCAGCGGTAATCTTAATATCCAGGTGCTCGGGGTCGTCAACATCATCGGTTGCGTTAATGTCGATACCGCCAACCGAATCAATCAGCGCCTGCATACCGTCGAAGCTGACCTCGGCATAGTGGGAAATCTGAACACCGCACAGCTCGTTGACCGCCTCGACCATGGCCTCGGCGCCGCCAACGGTATGGCAGGCGTTGATCTTCATGGTCTCGCCCTTGTACTCGACCTTGGTGTCGCGCGGAACGGAAATGAGCGTCGCCTGCTTTTGCGTGGGGTCGATTCGTGCCAGGATAATCGAGTCGGCGCGATACGTATCCTCGCCCGGACGGCCGTCGGTGCCAAGAAGCAGCACGTAGAACGGATCCTTTGCCTCATCGGTGTCAACCAGAACCCGACGCAGATTGTCGGTAATGACATTAGAATCGCCGAGCTTGCCCATAATGGTGGCAAACCACAGGCCGGCAGCGGTAGTGGCACTCAGCAGCACGCCAAGCACGACAATGAGCGCGACGTGACGAATCGTGTGGCTACGACGGCGTTGGCGAGCGCGCTCGGAATAGCGAGCCACGTTATCGCGACTGTAGATCTTGGCCTGCGCACCAGTTGAGGGTCTTCGGGCGGTGGTATCCGCGAGGGGCTTTTTATTAAACATAGGCAACCTGTATTAGTAGATGACGGGATCGGGGACGGTAGCATGCTCGACATGCGCGCCGAGCGCCTGCAGCTTTTCGACAAACTGCTCGTAGCCGCGCTTGATGTGATGAATGGCCGAAACCTCGGTCGTCCCGTCGGCGATCAAGCCCGCTACGACGAGGGCCGCTCCGCCACGCAGATCGGGCGAGGTAACCTGTGCACCCGAGAAGCCCTTGACGCCATGAATCATGGCATGATGACTCTCGATACGAATGTCGGCACCCATGCGCACCAGCTCAGAGGCAAACATAAAGCGATTCTCGAAGATGTTCTCGGTAATAACGGAACTGCCGTCGGCAAGGGCGGAGAGTACCATAATCTGTGCCTGCATGTCCGTCGGGAAGCCGGGGAACGGAAGCGTCTGGATGTCGACCGGCTTGATACGCTCGGCACGGTTCACATGGACGCCATCCTCGACGCGCTCGCAGTCGATACCCATGAGCTCCATCTTCTTGAGCACCATGCCCAAGTGAATGGGGCAAAAGCCCGTGACATCGATACCGCGATCGTCGGCCATCAACGCACCGGCAACGATAAAGGTACCGGCCTCGATGCGGTCGCCCACTACGCGATGGGTAACAGGATGCAACTCTTCCACGCCCTCGATGGTCACGACAGGCGTGCCGGCGCCGACAATCTTAGCGCCCATCTCGTTGAGCATGTTGGCGAGATCGACGATCTCGGGCTCGCGGGCGGCATTGTCGATAACCGTGGTGCCCTGCGCGCGCACGGATGCCATGATGAGGTTCTCGGTCGCACCGACGCTGGCGAACTCGAGCGTGACGGTGGTACCGCGCAGACCTTGGGGCGCATTAGCGTTGATGTAACCGTGGGCGGTATCGAACTCAACGCCCAGGGCCTCAAGACCAAGAATGTGCATATCGATCTTGCGAGCACCCAGGTTGCAGCCGCCCGGCATGGCAATCTTGGCGCGATGGAAGCGGCCCAGCAGGGGTCCCATGACGGCGGTGGAAGCACGCATCTTGGCAACGAGCTCGTAGGGGGCCTCCCAAGAATCGACCTGAGAGGTATCAATCTCGAGCGTGTGCTCGTCGAGAACATCGATCGTAGCGCCCATGCCCTTGAGCACCTTGCCCATCACATGGACATCGGAAATATCGGGCACGTTCTGCAGCGTCGTCTTGCCCGGCGCCAGAAGCGTTGCCGCCATGAGTTTGAGCGCGGAGTTCTTGGCGCCCGAAACGGGCACGGAGCCTCCGATGGCGTGGCCACCCTCAACGCGGATAATATCCAAGGTCTACCCTTTCAAAAAGCATGCCCGGGGTGGCTGGGCCATCCCGGGCATGATGTGTTCGCAAATGGTCGAACGCTAAATCGTTTGACTATTGGGCAAGCTTGAGCTTACACCATGCGATTTCATTATAGAGGTAGGCGCGGCGTGCATCATCCTCCGACAAATTACCCAGCTTCTCTTCAAAACCTTGAATATCAGCTTTAAGCTTGTCGGCATCGACGGTCGCCAAATCGCAAGCGCGCTCGGCGAGAACGGTCACGACATCGTCCGCAACCTGGGCATAGCCGCCGGCCACGGCAAACGTGTGGTCGACAGTGCCCATGGCCTTATCGGAAACGCGAACGTAACCGCGGTCGATCGTGCAGATCTCGCTGGAGTGAGCAGGCAGAACGCCAAACTCGCCATCCGTGGACGGAATCGACACAAACGCAGCGTCGCCCTCATAGGCGCAGCTCACGGGGCACACGATGCGGATACGCATAACCTACTTCTCCCCCATCTTGCGGGCGCGCTCGCGCACGTCCTCAATCGTGGAAGCATAGCGGAAAGCCTGCTCGGGCAGGTCATCGGCCTTGCCGTCGACAATCTCGGCGAAAGAGCGGACGGTATCCTCGACGCGGACGTAGACACCGGGGTTGCCGGTGAACTTCTCGGCGACGTGGAAGGACTGCGAGAGGAACTGCTGAATCTTACGGGCACGGTTGACCGTAAGGCGCTGCTCCTCGGACAGCTCGTCCATACCCAGAATGGCGATGATGTCCTGAAGGTCGGAGTACTCCTGCAGGAGCTCCTGGACCTTGACGGCGACACGGTAGTGCTCCTCGCCAACGATCGAGGGATCGAGAGCGTCGGAGGAAGACGCAAGCGGGTCGATAGCCGGGAACAGGCCGAGCGACGAAATGCTACGCGAAAGAACCGTGGTGGCATCGAGGTGCGTAAACGTCGTGGCAGGCGCCGGGTCGGTCAGGTCGTCTGCGGGGACGTAGACAGCCTGGACGGAGGTAATGGAGCCCGTCTTGGTCGAGGTAATGCGCTCCTGGAGGTCGCCCATCTCGGTTGCCAGCGTGGGCTGGTAACCAACGGCGGACGGCATACGGCCCAGCAGTGCGGAAACCTCGGAACCTGCCTGGGAGAAGCGGAAGATGTTGTCGATGAACAGCAGAACGTCCTGGCCGCGATCGCGGAAGTACTCAGCGGTGGTAAGGCCGGCTAGACCGATGCGCAGACGCGCTCCGGGCGGCTCGTTCATCTGACCATAGACCAAGCAGGTCTTGTCGATAACGCCAGACTCGCTCATCTCGAGGAACAGGTCGGTGCCCTCGCGGGTACGCTCGCCGACGCCGGTGAACACCGAGGTGCCGCCGTGCTCCTGGGCGAGGTTGTTGATGAGCTCCTGGATCAGAACGGTCTTGCCGACGCCGGCGCCGCCGAACAGACCTGTCTTGCCGCCGCGGATGTAGGGCTCGAGCAGGTCGACGGCCTTGATGCCGGTCTCGAAGATCTCGGTCTTGGTGGTGAGCTCGTCGAAACGGGGCGCTGCATGGTGGATGGGGTAGAACTCCTCCACCTCGGGCATGGGCTTGCCGTCGACGGGCTTGCCCATGACGTTCCAAATGCGGCCGAGCGTCTTGGGACCAACGGGCATCTTCATGGGCTCACCGGTATCGGTGGCGATGAGGCCGCGCTGCAGGCCGTCGGTCGAGGACATGGCGACCGTGCGGACGACGCCGCCCGGAAGCTGGCTCTCGACCTCGAGGATCGTGCTCAGATGACCGATCGGGGTCTCGGCCTCGACCGTGAGCGCGTTGTAGATCGGGGGCACCGCGCCGTCAAACTTGACGTCGACGACAGGGCCGATGATTCGCACGATGCGACCATCACCGGCAGTCGTCTTCTTGGTGGCTTCCTCGACCGCAAGCTTTACGGTGTTATTAGCCATTACTGTTCCTCCAATGCTGAGGCTCCGCCGACGATCTCGTTAATCTCGGTCGTGATCGAAGCCTGGCGCACGCGACTATACGTGCGGGTAAGGGTCGAGATGATCGCGGTGGCGTTTTCCGTCGCGGAGTGCATGGCCTTGCGGCGTGCACCCTGCTCGGCAGCCGCCGAATCGATCAGGGCCTGGTAGATGACCGTCAGGATATAAGACGGCACAAGCTTGCCGAGAACATGCTCGGAAGAGGGCACGAACTCGAACGTGGACGAGATGCGCTTAGGGGCGTCGGTCTCGTTCTTACGCGGACCGTGGGCCATAGCGATCATCTCGGGGTCGAGCGGCAACAGATGCTCGACGCGAAGCTCCTGATCCACGCGGTTCTTGGCGTGGTGGTAGACAAGCTCGACACGGTCAAGCTCACCGGCACGATACGCATCGCAGATATGAGAGGAGATCATGCGGGCCTGATTGAAATCGGGCTCAGAGGAGTTGCCCTCAAAGTGCATGACGACGTTTGCGCGGTCACGGAAATACGTGACCGGTTTGCGCCCACACGCGATGATCTCGCACTCGATGCCGTCGTTCGCCCAAGAAGCGGCGAGCTTTTCGGCCGTGCGCTCCACCGTCGTATTGAAACCGCCGGCAAGGCCGCGGTCCGAGGCAATAACGACAATCAGGCCATGCTTGACGCTCTCATGCTTCTGCAGCATGGGATCGGTGCCCGAACAGGAGGCGTCGCCGGCGACCGTCAACATGACGTCGGTCAGCGCCTCCTTATAGGGCTCGGCCTGCTTGGAGCGATCGAGGGCACGACGGATCTTGGCCGTAGAGACCATCTCCATCGTGCGCGTGATCTGCTTGGTCGTGGTAACCGAGGAGATTCGCTTCTTAATGTCGCGAAGGTTGGCCATGGGGCTTAGTTCTCCTCTGATCCAGAAACATCCGAATGGTGCTTGGCCATGAACTGCTGCTTGAAGTCGCCGATGACGCGCAAGAGCTCAGCCTTGGTGTCATCATCGATCTTCTTGGCGCGAACCTTGTCGAGCAGCGAGCCAAAGCCATTGTCCATGTACTCGATGAGCTCGGCACGGAAGGGCAGCACGTCGGCGATCTCCAGGTCATCCAGGAAGCCCTCGTTGCCAGCGAACAGCGTAACGATCTGCTCGCCAACCTCAAACGGCTTGTAACGCGGCTGCTTCAGGAGCTCGGTCATGCGAGCACCGTGGGTCAGCTGCTTCTGAGTAGCCTCGTCGAGGTCGGAGCCGAACTGCGTAAAGCCAGCGAGCTCCTGATAGGAAGCGAGGTCCAGACGGAGGTTGCCGGCGACCTGCTTCATGGCCTTGGTCTGCGCATCGCCACCGACGCGGGACACGGAAATGCCCACGTCAACTGCCGGGCGCTGGCCCTGGAAGAAGAGCTCGGACTGCAGGTAGATCTGACCATCGGTAATGGAAATGACGTTGGTCGGAATGTAGGCCGAGACGTCGCCGTCCTGGGTCTCGATGATCGGCAGTGCCGTCATGGAGCCGTAACCGTTCTTCTTGGACATCTTGACGGCACGCTCGAGCAGACGAGAGTGCAGGTAGAAGATGTCGCCAGGATAGGCCTCGCGTCCGGGCGGACGATGCAGCGTCAGCGACATCTGACGGTAGGCCACAGCCTGCTTGGACAGGTCGTCGTAGATGACGAGCACGTGGCCGCCGGGGTTGGTCTCGCTGGCGGGCTTGCCGTCCTCGCCGTTGTACATGAAGAACTCGCCAATAGCGGCACCGGCCATAGGCGCGATGTACTGCATAGGGGCGGAATCGGCAGCAGTGGCCGAAACGATGATGGTGTAGTCGAGCGCACCGTGCTGAGCGAGGGTCTCACGGATGTTGGCAACCGTGGAGGCCTTCTGGCCGATGGCGACATAGATGCAGACCATGCCCTTGCCGCGCTGGTTGAGGATAGCGTCGATGGCGATGGCGGTCTTACCGGTCTTACGGTCGCCGATGATGAGCTCACGCTGACCGCGGCCAATAGGCACCATGGAGTCGATAGCGAGCAGACCGGTCTGAACCGGCTCGCACACCGGGGTACGATCGATGACGCCGGGAGCCTTGAACTCGATGGGGCGACGGTGCGTGGCGACGATGTCGCCCAGGCCGTCGATGGGCTGGCCGAGCGGATTGACGACGCGGCCGAGCATGGCACGGCTCACGGGGATATCCATAATGCGGCCAGTGGTGCGGCACTCGTCGCCTTCCTTGATGGAGTCGACGGCACCAAACAGAACGGCGCCGACCTCGTCACGGTCAAGGTTCTGGGCAAGGCCGAAGACGGTCTCACCGGTATCGGAGCTCTTGAACTCCAGAAGCTCGCCTGCCATGGCGCTCTTGAGGCCGGAGACGCGCGCGATGCCGTCGCCTACCTCGTCGACCGTTGAAACCTCATGCGTATCGACCGTCGCGGAGAGGCTCGTGAGCTGCTCCTGCAGTTTCTTGGCGATATCCTGGGCATTGAGGGTTTCGGACATTAGGCTTCACCTCCGTACGAATTAGCAGAGTTTGCGAGGGTCTCCTGCGCGATGCGCAGCTGCGTCTTGACGGAAATGTCACGACGCTCGCCGCGGGCCTCGAGCACCAGGCCGCCCACGATAGACGGGTCGACCTGCTCGATAAGGAATACCTTGCGGCCGAAGTCCTGCTCGCATTTCTTAGTGATGGTTTGACGCAGCTCGTCGTCGAGCGGGATCGCCGTGGTGACGGTCACGCCCACTACATCCTCGTCTTCCTCGGCAACATACTTAAAGGCAGCTGCCACCTTGGGAAGAAGGTCGAGCTGGTCGCGCTTGGACATGGTGTCGAGCACGGCGATGATCTCGGGGCTGGCAGAAGCCAAGCGCTCGACCATCTCGAGGTCCTCGAACACATGGTTCTCGGCCTTGGCGGCTTCCAAAAGGGAACGCGCGTAGGTCTCGAGCACCTTGTCCTGATAGCGGCTAGTCGGCATTCAGGCTACCTGCTTCCTGGATGTAGCGCTCGATGAGCTTCTTCTGCTCGGCATCGTCCTCGAGTGCCTCGCCCACGATCTTGGTGGCAACGGCAACGGACAGGTCGGCGATGGAGCTCGCGGCACCGGCGTAGATGGTCTTGCGCTCGTCCTCGACGGTCGTATGGGCCTTGGCGATGATCTCCTCGGCCTCCTTGTGAGCAGCCTCGATGATACGGGCACGCTCGGACTCGGCGTCCTTACGGGCCTCGAGAACGATGTCGGCAGCCTGACGACGGGCGTCGGTGACGATCGAGTCGGACTCAGCGCGCTTGGCGATAGCCTCCTGCTTGGTCTTCTCGGCCTCGTCGAGGCTCTCCTCGATCTTCTTGCCGCGCTCCTCCATGGTTTTCATGATGCCCGGCAGGGCGACCTTGGCCAGCACGATCCAGATAATCAGGAAGGCGATAAGCGCCGGGATGAACTCCGCCATCTTAGGGATGAGGATGTCCGCACCGGCAGCGCCGTCCTCGGCGAACGCGGAAACCGGCATGAGCAGCGCGGCCGCGGACGCGGAGAGTGCGATCGCGCTCTTCTGGGATGAAAGATTCATACTTGACGCTCCGTGCTATTTAACGATCAGCGCGACAACGAAGCCGATCAGAGCCAGAGCCTCGCCGAAAGCGGAGCCCATGATGAAGACGGTGAACACGCGGCCCTGGACCTCAGGCTGACGGGCCATAGCACCCGTAGCACCCAGAGCAGACAGGCCGATAGCAAGACCAGCGCCGATAACACCGAGACCGTAACCGATAACTCCCACGATTCCTCCTTTGTCGTGCGTGTCTTATTTCACGCAGGATAACCTTTTTATAACTGCCGGGCTCCATGGGTACGGGCACCGGCGGTTTAACGAATTGCCTTACCTTTAAGGCACGAACGGAAGACTACTCCTCCTCCGCGACCTCCTCTGCCTCGGAGACATACACGGCGGTAAGGACCGTGAAGACGTAAGCCTGGATGGCGCCGACCACAAGCTCGATCGCATAGATCAGGATGAGGATGGCAAGCCAGGCCAGCGAAGGCAGGGCGCCGACGGCGTGGGCCGCGGAAACCTGCTGAAGCAGCGGCTGCATGAACATGCTCGCCATGATGGCGAACGAGCCCATGACCACGTGTCCTGCGAACATGTTGCAGAACAGACGGACGGCAAGCGTGATGAGGCGCAGGAAGGTCGAGAAAAGCTCGACGACCCACACGAGCACGTTCATCGGGAAGCTCACGCCCTGCGGGGCGAGGCTCTTGATGTAGCCGATCACGCCGTGAGCCTTGCATCCGTAGTAGATGAAGTACACGAAGGCGAAAATGGCGAGTGCGGCGGTGGAGCCGATTGCGCCGGTGCCGGGCTTCATTCCCGGGATCAGGCCGATCATGTTATTGATCAGGATGAACAGGAAAAGCGAGCACAGGAACGGGAAGTGCTTCTTCCAGTTCTCACCCACGACACCCTTGCCGATATCGTTCTCGACGTACTCGATGATGTACTCGAAACCGTTGACGAAGAAGCCCTTGGGAACCAGGGTCTGCTTCTTCTTGAACACGGCCAGGACGATCAGGAGCACGATCGTGGAGACGATCAGCCAAAACGAGTACTGCGTGATGCCGCAGCTCAGATCGCCCACGACAGGGGTGGAGCTGAACTCGCTGACCAGATGATTAATCTCATCAGGCAGCTTTTCAAAAATTTCCACGACTTACCTTTCGACCTCATGAGGATCTCGCAGCGCCTTGGCGACGCGAACCGTGCAGGCGGCCATAAAGGCCACGAAGCCGATCGCCTCGCCCAGGAGGAACATGCGAAATGCCTCTCCGAACAACACAAACACAACCAAGGTAAAGACGAGCAGGGCGATTGCCGAGACCGCCAAGCTCACCATACCCTTGAGCATGTCCGCATTCTGTTTATCGTCAAGAACCGGCTTGAGCGTAAAGACAAAGGGAAGGAAGGCAATTGCGCCCGCGATGGCGCCTGCAACGATAGCGAGCAGATCGGCTATCTGAAACACTGGCGTCCTCACTTTCCTTTTTAACGCTTCACAGAACAGTTCCCGCCAAACATTGGTGACTATTGTACGAGCCAATCGCTAAAGTACAAC
This sequence comes from uncultured Collinsella sp., assembly GCA_900549195.1. Classification (GTDB taxonomy): domain Bacteria; phylum Actinomycetota; class Coriobacteriia; order Coriobacteriales; family Coriobacteriaceae; genus Collinsella. The sequence continues at coordinate 2,571 of URNK01000021.1, read as the reverse complement.
CGAAAAAGCATCGGTTAATACGCACCTGTTCGTTTTCTTAAGACCTTCTTTATGCCGCAGGTACGGTAATACGTTTTTCTCGAACCCTGCAAGGCAAAACGTCCGTTAACAGGAGCGCGCGCGGTCGCCTTTTGTTCGTCCGCACGCACCGTTTCTTCGTATTTGCAGCCGCGGCCGTTTAGCCCAGCGACTAGAGCGTGCCGTAGATGCGGTCGCCGGCGTCGCCGAGGCCGGGAACGATGTAGGCAGCCTCGTTGAGATGGTCGTCGATGGCGCAGGTATAGATATGCACATCAGGGTCCTTCTCAGTCAGCGACTTGAGGCCCTCGGGGGCCGCGACGATGCACAGCATGCGGATGTCCTTGACACCGCGCTCGCGCAGGTAGCTGATGGCCATCTCGGCCGAACCGCCCGTGGCAAGCATGGGGTCGACGACCAGGCAGATGCGCTGGTCGATATCCTTGGGCATCTTGCAGTAATACTCGTGCGGCTCGTGGGTGACCTCGTCGCGCTCCATGCCGATGTGGCCCACGCGAGCGGAGGGCACCAGGTCGAGGATGCCGTCGACCATGCCAAGGCCCGCACGCAGGATGGGCACGATGGCGAGTTTCTTGCCGGCAAGCTGTTTGAACGTGGCGGTAGTGATGGGGGTCTCGACCTCGACGTCTTCCATAGGCAGGTCGCGCATGGCCTCGTAGCCGTCAAAAAGTGCGAGTTCGCGCACGAGCTGACGGAACTGGTTGGTGCCGGTGTTTTTGTCGCGCAGGATCGACAGCTTGTGCTGGACGAGCGGGTGATCGACAAGCGTCACACGGGACGCATCGTAGGTGACGGTCATGGATTGATTGCCCCTTTCGTTGCGGCCGCAAAACGGCCTTGCTGACAAGGCGCATGGCGATGTTGTTGCCGCGCGCCGTGCATAAGTTTAACGGTTTGTTGTATCGAGCAGCCCATCGCAGCCCTACTGTGCGGTGCTGAGCGAGCGCCTGACTGCATCACGCCAGCCCGCAAGGTTTTGCTCGCGGCGCTCGGCGGACATGTGGGGAAGGAAGGTCCTAACGATCTGGGCATTTTGCTCCAGCTCCTCCAGGTCTTCCCAATAGCCGACGGCAAGACCCGCCAAGTACGCGGCACCGATTGCCGTGGTCTCCACCGTCTCGCATTGCAGCACGGGGATATCCAGCAGGTCGGCCTGGAATTGCATGATGAACTCGTTGCGCGAGGCACCGCCATCGACAGACAGGCGCTCAATCGAAAGCCCCACGTCCTGCTCCATGGCACGCAGCACGTCGTAGCTCTGATATGCCATGGATTCGCAGGCGGCACGTACGATGGTCGCACGGCTCGAGGCGCCGGTCAGACCGCACACGATACCGCGGGCATGCGGGTCCCACCAGGGAGCACCCAAACCCGCAAAGGCGGGAACGAAGTAGCAGCCCTCGTTGTCGCTAATCGAAGCGGCGAGTTGTGCCGACTCGCTCACGCTCGAGATGATGCCCATGTTGTTGCGAAGCCAGTTCATCGTTGAGCCGGCGGCAAAAATAGAGCCCTCGAGCGCATAGCTGACTTTGCCGTCCGCAGCGATACCGATGGTGGAGACCAGGCCATTCTTGGATTCGACGATCTCGTCGCCGGTGTTCATGAGCATAAAGCAGCCCGTGCCATAGGTGTTTTTGGTCTGGCCGGGATAGAAGCAGCAGTGGCCGAACAGCGATGCCTGCTGGTCGCCCGCCACGCCCATGATGGGCGGCATGTTGGTCATGATGTCGCTCGCGACGCGGCCGTAGTCGCCCGAGCTCCAGCGAACCTCGGGCATCATGGAACGTGGAACGTCAAAGAGCGCCAGCAGGTCGTCGTCCCAATCGAGCGTATGGATATTAAAGAGTGCCGTGCGGCTGGCATTGGTGTAGTCGGTGGCAAAGACCTGGCCGCCGGTGAGGTTGTAGATGAGCCAGGTGTCGATGGTGCCAAACATGAGGTCGCCCGCCGCCGCGCTCTCGCGTGCGCCGTCGACGTTGTCGAGAATCCACTGCACCTTGGAGGCCGAGAAATACGGGTCAAGCGTAAGTCCCGTGCGGGAGCGCACCAGCTCCTCGCAACCCTGTTCAACCAACGCGTCGATCGCCGGCGCGGTACGACGGCACTGCCATACGATGGCGTTATAGATGGGCTGGCCGCTCACGCGGTCCCAGACCACCGTGGTCTCGCGCTGGTTGGAGATGCCGATGGCGGCGATGCGATCGGAATGGATGCCGCTCTTAAACTGAACCTCCATCATCACGCCGATCTGGCTGGCAAGCACCTCCGTGGGATCCTGCTCCACCCAGCCGGGGCGCGGGAAGCTGGTTTTGACGCTACGACGCGCCTGGGCAACGATGCAGCCGTATTCGTCGACAATGGCCGCGAGTACCGAGGTAGTGCCGCAGTCGAGCGCCATGATGTAGGAACCGCCAAAGTTAAACGAGGCATCTTCCATGCCCAGGCTGTCCAGATTCAACGACATCGCTTACACCCTTCTATTGCATCTGTCTCTTATACACATCTCCGAGCCCACGAGACTAGCGCTCATCT
>URNK01000020.1 GCA_900549195.1 uncultured Collinsella sp. | reverse complement strand
CGAGATGAGCGCTAGTCTCGTGGGCTCGGAGATGTGTATAAGAGACAGGTCCCATCCGTTCACGCACGAGAAGTAGTGGACGTAGACCGTGGGGTCCTCCGCCCCGTCCTGCTCGTAGAGCCTCGGCACCGTCTTGGCGATTTCCTCGGTCATCAGCTGCTGCATGTCTTCCTCCGTTCCGGGCACGTGGCCCTCAACATCTCGCCCCTGCGGGCAAAGCCGAATGGCGACGCCGCGCGTCGTCGTCGGCTTTGCTCCCTGCAAAGCCGCACCGGAGCGAAGACGGGTCAAGGGAGTCCATGACGACCTCCACCAACCGGAGCGAAGCGGAGGTTTGTGCGGGGTCTCATGGGCCCCTTGACGCGGCGTAGCAGAGGTGCCACCCGGCCGCGGAGCCGTGGCCGATTCACGGCGGATGCCGGCTAGCAAAGACCCGACCGCGTACCCATAAATCAAGGCGGCCTCACGATGGAGAGACCGCCTTGATTCCTCGTTTTCCTCTTTCGTTGTTTGCGAAGCCCTAAACTGAGCACAATTCGGAGCCGATACTCAATCAATCTCCTATTGGTAGTCGTTTGCATACGAGCTATAGAAGAGTGCCTTGCAATCGACATCGCTGTAGCCCATAACGGCATCCTGCACATCGGCGCGCAAGAGGTTAAGCACCTTGTATACGCCCCCTCCCATGTCCCCAACGAAAAGGACCTGCTTAAACACGTCGGGATACTCACGTAGATAGGCAACGTAACCCCTGATCTTGGCAAGCGTGTCACTGAGGAAATCTCCGTGCGGGTCGACGATCGACGGTTTGACTGTCCCGTCACCGTCCTTCACGAAAAAGAGGAAGTCCGGATGCAGGGCCTTACGCCCCACCGAAGACATGTACGGGATCGAGAACGCCTTGGCAGACATGCTGCCTGACGGATTGCGATAGAAGGCAACCGTGCGGCTCTTCGCCAACTCGTTCTTAACGATAAAGTCTTCGACCGGGTTCAGGTCGAGCGGGCAGAGGCCGTCCTCTTTCTGCACGATATGGCGTGGATACTTGGCGAAGTTGTCCGACGTGCTGGTGGATGTGGGCCACTCTATCTTTGTGAGGCGTTTGCCCTCGGTTTCACGGGCCAGCTCGTCGTAGCGCTGCTTCGCGGCATCGTTGAGGTAATCGTAATCGCCAGATCCATCGACCTTATCGAAATATCCCTTTCGGCATTGAGCCGCCCAGCCCTCGAGCGCACCAACGATGGCCTGCGTGCGCACCGCTGCGGCAAGGCGCAGGTCGCACTCGGGCCGCCCAAGCTCCTTGAAGTTGGCGCGACGATACTCATTCGCAAACTCCTTAGTGAAATGCATGTCGGCGTCGCGGGCGGCCTTTCTGAGGCCCTCGGCGTCCGTGCGGGCCTCCTCCTGCTCTTGGTCCTCGGTCTCGTTGAGCTTGTCGAGCGTGATCTTGACGGTCTCGGCAACCTCTACGTCGTGTTTGGCTTCGCGGTACTCGTCCTCGTTAGCAACGATGTATCCCTTGAGCTTCTGGACGAACTGTTTTTTCACGTCGGCCGCGGCATTGACATCGAGGCCAGTCTCGACAAGCAGAGTCGCCGTCTTAACCAGGCTCTGGAATTCGTTCCTGGCCTTCTTCGGAATGCGCTGCACGGGGATGGAATCGAAGGCTGTGCGGATGCCCTGCCACTCCTGATGCGTGAAAGACTGCTCGCGCTTGGTGGGCGGCTTGGGCTTTGCCATGGGCACGGGTATTACGACCGAGACGGGCTGGGTCGGCTCGGTCTGTGCGGAACTTGGCTCAGGTGTCGCAGGTTGCTGCGGGGCAGACGCTGCAACGTCGTTGCCCGTTGCGGGCTGAGGCGCCGGCTCCGCTTCTGGCGCCGGAACGTCGACGGGGTTGACCCCCGAGGCAAGCGAGGGCTGCGTTCCCTGCATGTCCAACGGCTCCTGAATCGCGATGCCGGCAAGCGGCGCCTGATAGCCGGGCTGTGCCCGCCGCGCTGTCTCAATGGCCTTCTCGTTCTCCTCGTACGCCTTGAGCTCCTGTTGGTAGTCGGCTTCGGACTTGGGCGCAGCCGCCGTGATGGTCACGGGGTTGAGAACGATGTTCTGCTTGCCGATGGAACTCTCGCCCATGTCGTCCTTGCGGCCCATGAGGTAGTCAACCACGTCCTGAGTGCTCTCGGGATTGAACTGGGGCAGGTAGCAGGCGACGGAATTCAAAAGGTCATCGGATTCGATGCGCCGCGCAAGTGGGGTGCGCACCATACGCCCCACGAGCTGTGCGATATAGGTCGAGTCCGAGCGCCTGCGCTGCGAGAAGATGACCTCCGCTCGCGGGCAGTCCCATCCGTTGGAGACAGCCTCCTTGGCAAAGAGCACGCGAATGCGCGAGGCGTCCTGAACGAACTCGGGTTCGACATAGGGAATGAGGTATTTTCCCGCCGCGATGTCCTTATGCTCGCCGAAGACGTTGGCGAACGACATCGCCTCGGAAAGGCCGGGGACCAGGCTCGTGATCTGGTCGCACATCTCAGCCAGGGCCGAGCTGCTCACGTTGTCCGCCGCTTGGATGAGCAGCAGCGGGTTGACGGGGCTCTCGCCCTCACGGGCACAGTACTCGCTCCACTCGCGGCAGGCCAAGGCATAGCGCTCGCACGCCATAGTGAGGTACTGGTGCTCGACAGGGTCGTCCTTCTCTGGCACGCGCAACTCGATGATGTCCTTGAGCAGACCTGACTCCTGAACCTCGCGAGGGGTCACAGCGACCTTTGGCATACGCACGCGATCGGCGCGCTGGTCCATGGCTGCCTCGAACCTCTGCGGCGTGGCAGAGACCCCGACGACGATGGGCATCGCTGCACGGCCGTCGAGCCCATCAATGAGGCTGGCGTAGATCGTCGCGGTGCCGCGCTCGCTCGAGGCATTGGCCCCCAGACCGCGATGGGCCTCGTCTATGAACAGATAGAGGTTACGCTCCGGGTCCCTGATGGTGCGGTCAAGGATGTCCCAGAACACGCGGCCGGAGTTGGCCTCACTACCCTTGGTGAGCAGGCCGTTCTTACTGAGTAGGTCCTTACTGAGGAAATAGACGTGGCGCGGCTCGAGAATGTCGTGCGCGGCTCCGAAGTCGTTGGTAATTGTGACCAGGTGGCGCCTGTCAAGGATGCTGTCTGCTAGCTTGTCCGCCACGTTTGAGAAACGCACGCTCGTCTGCTCGTTCAGGCTCGGGGAATCCGAGAGCCAAAGAACGACGGCATTCTCGTCGGGCATGAGGCTCAGATCGTCGTCTCCGAAGAAGAGCGCTTCGATCGTCGCTGCGCACATGACCGTTTTGCCCGACCCCGTGGGAGATGCGAGGCACATCGAGGACAGCTCGCCGTCCTGCTCGTAGCGTCGGCGCATCGACTGCAACTTGTTCGCCAGGGTCGCGACCGCACCGGCTTGGAAATCCTTAAGTTCGACTCTCATGTTTACCTCACCGCATCCTCGGCGGCAATCTTGAACGATTGCAGGTAGTTCTCGTACAGGCGGACGACGTCGAGCCCAGGCAGTTGTGTCTTGACGGAGGCGTATCGAGCCGTGTCGTCCGTGATCACATAGGCGCACCCTATGCTGGCATTCTGCTTGACGGCGTCTATGAAAGCGCCGACCGAAGCAAAGTCGAAAAGGACGGCGTAGGCGTCGGCCATGGCAAAGCCCGGCTGCTCGTGCTTGATGATGCTGCCACGCGAACCAGCGCGCAGCCAGAGCAGGGGCGCGATCTCCTCGAAGGCCACGCCCAGCTCGACGGCGTCTGGATCTTCGTAGGTGAGGTCAAAGAAGACGGCGTTTTCCTCGAAGCCGTCGGCCATGGGGAACTCGTCGGTGAACTTGTAGTCACCCTTGATGGGATCGCCCTCGGGCGTCTTGCCCGTGATGGCCGCCGTGACGCGAGGTTTGGTAACGTACTGGCAGATGCCCAGTGCCTCCCATTCGGGGTCGCCCTGACGAAGACCGCGCTTGGTGAGCTTATTGGATTCGTCCTCGGAGACCTCGTTATTCGTTACGCTGATGGAGCGCCTGCGCCCGCCGTCCTGATGGTTCAAGCGCATGACGGCATGTGCCGTGGTGCCCGATCCTGAGAAGAAATCGACTACAAGGGCGTCGGGCTTGTCGGCAACAACGGAAGCGATTGAGAGCTCGGTCGCATAAAGGGACTTTGGAAATGTGAAGCGCCTATCGCCGATGAACTTTTTGATATATCGGCTCCCGTATTCACCGGCAGAGAACTGCGTGCCACTCCAAACAGTTGTTGGAATGGCAGAGCGCTCTCCCTGCTCTTCGAGAAGCAAGGACCCATCCTCAGCCTTGCCGATGAGTTTAATTTCTCCATTCTTGAGACGCTCCTCTTGGGAATCTCCTAGGTAAAGGAGGGAGTACCGATCACTCTTTTTGTTGTACTCACCTACTTTTGCGCACCCGCGATCAAGCTTGGCCTGTAGAGCATTCTGGGAGATCCTCCAAGTCGCCTCTCGGCCATCGGTCCTAATAGGCCAAACTGCCCTGAGACCCGTTTTTGTCGGTATCTTTGTCCAGTCTTGTTCAAGGGGGAGAGAAGCGCCGAGCTCCTTAATGGTCGCGGTCTCCTCATCGATATAGATGGGATAGAAGAGGTTCGGCCTTGCGGTGCGAGCGGCATTGGGACCGCCCCTCAGCAGCCACTCCCAACGTACTTTACGTTGGGAGCGGCTGCTCGACGCGTCATCAGCCACTTTTCCCTCAAGTTCTCCGAACTCAACGGAATAGAGTCTGCGGTCCACTTGGCACGGCGCGGCGGTGCCAAAAAAGCAAAAGACAGCGTACTCGTCAGCTCTCTTGAACTGGTTGCCACGGGCGACCCCGTTCTTGTTTATGGTGATTGAAACCGTCTGGATACCGGTCGCGTTGGGAAAAACGCTCTCTAAAAGAAGCTCAAGCCTTGCGTACTCCTTCTCATCGATCGTCACGATGAGTACGGAATCGTTGGGGTTGAGCAGCTGCTTGGCAAGCTTGAGGCGGCGCTCCATGAAGGCAAGCCACTTGGAGTGGCGATAGGCGTCGGAGCCGTCGACGTAATCGTTGTTGTATTTCCAGTCGCGGGCGCCAGTGTTATAGGGCGGGTCAATATATATGCAGTCCACTTTGCCTGCATAGGCAAAGGCCAAGGTTTCAAGAGCATGGTAGTTTTCGCCGTTAATGACTACCTGATAGGGCTTATCGCCACCGCGCTCGACACGCCCAGTCTCTCTGAGGCCAGAATAAATCGGCTGGTCATACTCAGCAACAGGCACGACATCGTCGACAGCAACGGAGCGGGGCTCGCATTCGTTTTCGCCATATGAGGGCGATTGATATGGCTTTAGATCAGCAACCCCCCCCCCGAACGGCATTTACCAACCATAGCAGTTGGGAGCTAGAGTCCTCTTTTTTACCACGCTCGGGAAGCACCTGTACGACATCGCCCTCCATGATAGGTTTGCCATAAAGGCGAAGTCGCTCTGGACGGTTGTGTTCAAATACAAGCCCAAACTGGCGCTGCGCCGCAAAGGCGCGGATGTCGGCAGCGAGCTGACGATCGCCCAGCTTGACAGCGCGATCAACAAGGTTCTGAACGACTGCTTGCGCCGTCTGAGACATCACTTCTCCCCCTTGCACTTCTCGTCAATCCATTCGCGCAGGACTTTAGCCACCGTCTTATCCTGGCGCGCGGCATAGGACTTAAGAGCCCGCTTATCCTCGCGGGTTATCGAGAGCGTGAACTTATCCAGCTCCCTTTCGGCATGAACAGCCTGATCTTCCTCCATGGTCGCCCCTCCGAATTGACCTGTTCTACGTTCCTTAATTGGCCGAAATCATTTTACTTCAGAATACGTAATTACGTAATTAGGTAGGCTAATTTGAGCCATGCAGCACTCAATCACTAGTCAGTATTCGTTGACGAGTCGTTGGGGATAACGAATATATCGAGGTAGACAGCCGTTTTTACCGTCTGTGAGTACCAGCAAATCGATACTCAAAACGTCGTGAGTACATTTTGAGTACCAGTCCGAGCGGCCTCTTGCGGGCGGACGCAATCTGCCGGTCAGCATTAATTAGAAATAAATTGATGGCGTTGCTTCGGTAATTGAAAGCACTTTAAAGCATACCAGCAAACAATAATCCCAGCTAAACAGCTTGAGAGATTGCGTGGCTGGTTTGCATGTACCACATACACCACAATGCACAAGCACCCATGGCACGCAAATAAAAAACGAGGGAGGCCGTATCCGACCTCCCTCGCAAAGGGCTATTTACTATTCCCACTCGATGGTCGCGGGCGGCTTGGACGTGATGTCGTAGCACACGCGGTTGGCGCCGGGAACCTCGGCCACGATGCGGCCGGAGATGCGGGCCAGCACGTCGTAGGGCAGCTTGGCCCAGTCGGCGGTCATGGCATCGCTGGACTCGACGGCGCGCAGGATGATCGGGCGCTGATAGGTGCGCTCGTCGCCCATAACGCCCACGGACTTAATGTCGGGCAGAACCGCAAAGTACTGCCAGCAGCTGTGCTCAGAGTTGCGCTCGCCGGTCTGCTCAAACAGACGCTGGTTGTAAGCATCGAGCTCCTCGCGCACGATGGCGTCGGCGTTCTTGAGGATCTCGAGCTTCTCCTTGTCGACCGCACCGATGATGCGGATGGCCAGACCCGGACCCGGGAAAGGCTGGCGGAACACGATGTGACCCGGCAGGCCCAGCGCCAGGCCAAGCGCGCGGACCTCGTCCTTAAAGAAGTGGTCGAGCGGCTCGATAAGGTCGAAGTGCACGCCCTCGGGGAACGGGATCAGGTTGTGATGGCTCTTGATGGTGGCCGTCTTGCCGCCCGTCTTGCGAGCGCCGGACTCGATGATGTCGGGGTAGATGGTGCCCTGAGCCAGGTACTTGACCGGCTTGCCATCGGTCTCGAGCTGCTGCGCCACGGCGAAGAACTCTTTCCAGAACTGCGTACCGATGATGCGGCGCTTCTCCTCGGGCTCGGTCACGCCGGCCAGAAGCTCGGCATAACGGTCCTCGGCGTGGACGTGGATAAAGTCGACATCGAACTGCTTGGTGAAGACCTCTTCCACCTGCTCGGGCTCGCCCTTGCGCAGCAGGCCGTGGTTGATGAACACGCAGGTCATCTGCTTGCCTACGGCGCGGGCGCCCAGGGCGGCCACGACGGAGGAGTCAACGCCGCCGGACAGGGCCAGAATCACGCGGTCGTCGCCGACCTTCTCGCGGAACTCGGCCGTCATGGTCTCGACCAGGTTGTCCATGCTCCAGTTGGGCTCCAGGCCGCAGATCTCAAACAGGAAGTTGCTCAGCAGCTGCTGACCGTACTCGGAGTGCTTGACCTCGGGGTGGAACTGCGTGGTGAAGATCTTGCGCTCAACGCACTCCATGGCGGCAACCGGGCACACGTCGGTGCTGGCGGTAACGGTAAAGCCCTCGGGCACCTCGGAAACGGCGTCGCGATGGCTCATCCACACGGTCTGCTCCATGGGCGTGGAGTTAAAGAGCTTGGCGCCGGCCGTGCGCGTGATGGTGGCGCGGCCGTACTCGCCCACCTCGGAGTGGCCGACCTTGCCGCCGAGCGTCACGGCCGTGATCTGATGGCCGTAGCAAAAGCCCAGGATGGGAAGGCCCAGGTCAAAGATGGCGGGATCGATGGACGGAGCGTCCTCGGCATACACGGAAGCCGGGCCGCCGGAAAGGATGAGCGCAGAGGCGTTCATCTCGCGAATCTCGTCGGCCGAGATGTCGCAGGGGACGATCTCGGAATACACGTTGAGGTCGCGGACGCGACGGGCAATGAGCTGACCGTACTGCGCACCAAAGTCGAGTACGAGGACCTTTGCGGAAGCCTTTTGATCCATGGTTCCCCCTCTTGTTGGCGGGGAGCCGGTGCCCACCCGCGTGAATGAACGAAAATAACTCCCATAGTGTACACGTTATATGGGGTTTCTCGTCCCTCTCAGCCATCAGCGCACGGCAAACGCACGACCTGGACCCCTATTTGACGGCAATTGAAGTGTTACCAAACGTTACGGATGATGTAATACGTTTGAACATTCACCGCCCTGTGCCACAATACTGCCGAACGACTCCGCCTCTGCGGCGACAAATACGATAGGAATACCAGCATGAAGCGCATCCTTCTCATCGCCACGGGCGGCACCATCGCATCGACCGAGGACGGCAACGGCCTCTCCCCCGCCCTGACCGGCGAGGAGCTCGCCCAGAGCGTCCCTGAGATCTCGGGCCTCTGCGAGCTCGACGTCGTGCAGCCCATGAACATCGACAGCACCAACATGCGCCCGAGCGACTGGATGCGTATCCGCGACGTCATCGTCGAGGGTTATGCCGATCACGACGGCTTCGTGATTCTGCACGGCACCGACACCATGAGCTACACCGCGGCAGCACTTTCGTATCTGATTCAGGACAGTCCCAAGCCCATCGTACTCACCGGCTCGCAAAAGCCCATGGGTAACCCCTTTACCGATGCCAAGCTCAATCTGTACCAGAGCCTGCTCTATGCGCTCGACGAGCATTCGCACGATGTGTCGATTGTGTTTGGCGGCGTCGCCATTGCCGGCACGCGCGCCCGCAAGCAGCGCACCATGAGCTTTAACGCGTTCATTAGCGTCAACTATCCGCCCATTGCCTACATCCGCAACGACCGCATCGTGCGCAACGGGCTTCACGGCACTCATCAGAATGAGAGCCCGGTTCGTTTCTACGACAGTATCGACCCGCGCGTGTTTGTCCTTAAGCTGACGCCCGGCGTGAACCCGGGTATCCTGGACGCCCTAGCCGATAGCTACGACGCTGTGATTCTGGAGACCTTTGGCATTGGCGGTATTCCCGAGTTTGGCGAGTCCGGCGAATCATTCCAGGAGGCGATTTTTCGCTGGGTCGATTCGGGTCGCACCGTCGTTATGACCACGCAGGTCCCCGAGGAGGGCCTCGACCTGGGTGTTTATGAGGTCGGCCGAGCTTACGCTGATCATCCGGGTATTTTGCGCGGCGACGACATGACCACCGAGACGCTCGTGGCCAAAACCATGTGGGCGCTCGGCCAGTCACGTAATGCGGCAGAGATTCAGCGCCTGTTCTACAGCCAAGTCAACCACGACCGTATCCCGATGGTGTAATTCAGCTGTCGACGGGTATCCCCTATTCGATGCCCTCGAGAAGTTCTGACACCGTCATGCCAAGCGCAGGCGCAAGTTTAAACAAAATCTCGAGCGTACTGTTTGCCTTTCCGCTTTCGATTTGGTCGAGATACGGTCGGCTAATTCCTGTCGCCACGCAAAAATCGACCTTGGAGATACCAAGTGCCTTGCGCGTCCGCTCGACTCGCTCGCCAAGAATCTGTTTCGCATGTTCATTCATGCAGACGAGTTTGAAATGGAGCAAAACAAAAACGTAAACTATAGTTTACGTTTTGCCGAATATACAGGAGTTTTCTATGTCGGCTTGCTCAATTTGCATGCGTCAAAAATCACGCTGCACAGACGGCGTGCAACCCAAGCTTGTCGTCGTTGAGGCCGAATGCCTTTCCCCAGACGAACGAACGGCCTTTGCGTTGCTATCGAGCCGTGTTGCGACCGCACTGCTCCCCGACCCGGCGAGAGGCGAGCTCGTCTCTCAATGCCGAACGCACGGCTGCACCCTTGACCAGACCGTAGTAATAGCAACCAGCCAACATGGCCTGCCCCTTCTCCTCGAAGCCGGTATCGCACTCGCCCTTCGCGGCGCCGGATACGAAAACGAGGCCGCCGCCGACATGGTATTTAAACCACGATCGAGCGGCGGCCTCGCAGCAGCCATTGAATATGCGTGCAGACTCGTTGCCTAAAAGGACAAGTTAGAAACCAAAGCCAAAGCCCGTTCCGGTAATCGCCGAGTACATAAAGTAAACGTTGATCACGTTGAGGAACACGCCCGTGATGCAACCGTTGCGCAGGTAGCGCTCGCACGCAAGACGTGCCATCACAGCGGAGTCCTCGTTGTTCTTTGCCTGGCGTCCCGCCGTAAAGTACGTCGCCACGCTCAGCAGTAGGTTGAGCACCGGCAGTGCCAGCAGCTCGTAGCTCTTGCCCCAGCGCGTCACCTCGCCGGCTGCGTTAAACTTCGTTGCCACCTCGGGGCCAATGTTGGGGATAACAAACGCTGCAACCACCAGCGGAATCACCGCAAGTACGAGCAGCGCAATACCCATGTAGCCAGCTTTTTTGCCATATTTAAACATGCGCGTCGTCCTTACACATTAAAGCGGAAGTGCACGACGTCGCCATCGGCCATAACATAGTCCTTGCCCTCAATACGCAGTTTGCCGGCGGCCTTGGCGCCCTGCTCACCGCCGAGCTCGATGTAGTCGTCATAGCCAATGACCTCGGCCTTAATAAAGCCGCGCTCAAAATCGGTGTGGATGACGCCGGCGGCCTGCGGGGCGGTCGCGCCCTGACGAACCGTCCAGGCCTTGACCTCCATCTCGCCGGCCGTAAAGAACGACTGCAGACCGAGCAGCTTATAGGCCGCCTGCGCGAGCACGTCCAGACCGGGCTGTTCCAGGCCCAGGCTCTCCAGGTAGTCGGCGGCGTCCTCGGGATCGAGCTCGGAAAGCTCGGCCTCAATCTTGGCGCAGATGGGCAACGGCTTGACGCCATCGATGGGCGCCAGGTCGTCGTTGAGCATATCCTCGTCCACGTTGGCCACATACAGGATGGGCTTCATGGTGAGCAGGAACAGCCCCTTGGCGGCGGCACGCTCCTCGTCGGTCATCTCCATGGATGCGGCGCGCTTGCCCTCGTTGAGCCAGGCAAGCAGGCGCTTGGCGACCTCGAACTTGGGCATGAGCTCCTTGTCGCGCTTGGCCTCCTTCTCGAGCTTGGGCAGCTGCTTCTCGAGCGTGCCCATGTCGGCCAGGATGAGCTCGGTCATGATGGTGTCGGCATCGCCGGCGGGATCGACGAACTCGCCCGTGCGGCCCACCTCACGCATGACGTTGGGGTCCTTAAAGTAGCGCACGACCTCGCAGATGGCGTCGGTCTCGCGAATGTTGGCCAGGAACTGGTTGCCCAGGCCCTCGCCCTCGTTAGCGCCCTTCACCAGACCAGCGATGTCGACAAACTCGACCGTCGCCGGCACAATGCGACCGGGGTTGACGATGTCGGCGAGCTTTTGCAGGCGGCTATCGGGCACATCGACGATGCCCACATTGGGGTCGATCGTGGCAAACGGGTAGTTGGCGGCAAGGCCGGTCTTTTTGGTAAGCGCGGTGAACAGCGTCGACTTGCCCACGTTGGGCAGGCCCACGATACCGATGGAAAGGGACACGACAGCTCCTTTTGGTACAGGTACTTCAAACTGCATAAGTATAGCGCCGCCGCAGCATCCGGGCGAATCCGGACACCACGACGGCGCAAATGAAGCAGAGATGCGTGAGGGTTCGAGACAGTAGTCCTTACTTAAGCTCGGGCCAGAAATCCTTGTTGGCCTCGATGAGCTCGTCCAGGATCTGCTTGGCAACGCTTGCCGAAGGAATGGTCTTGGAGAGCGTGAGCGCCTGCCAGAGCTTCTGGTAGCTGCCCTCGACCCAAGCCTGGACAACGAGCTTCTCGACGGAAACCTGCTGCTCCATCAGGCCCTTCTGGAACTGCGGGATCGGACCCTGGCAGATCTTCTCAAAGCCGTTGGAACCGACGATGCAAGGCACCTCGACCATGGCCGTCGGGTCGAAGTTGGGCACAGCGCCATCGTTGGGGACGATCAGCAGGAAGCGCTCGAGCGTGTTCTCGGCCAGTGCGCAGGCAAGGTCGACGATGTAGTTGGCATGTACATCTGGCTCAAAGCCGCCGTCTTTAGCCGTACCCTTGGCGATGATGTCGCGGCAAGCGCCAAAGACCTTCTTCTCGCGGCCGTCCATAACCTCATTGGCGCGAGTGTAGTTGGGGTCAGACGTCTCGACGACATAGTCCGGGTACAGGTAATACTTGAGGTAGGTATTGGGAATCGTCTCGGGATCGACAGCATAGACATCCTTGGCCTTGCCGAAGGTGTGAATCCAGCTCTCCTCGACATGCTGCTCCTTACCGGCCTCGTGCTCGATGCCGTCCAGGTAGCCGTTCTTAGCCATGTGCTCCTTAATCTGCGGCATGAGGTCGTTGCCGTCCTTGTCGTAGATCTTGCTCCACCAACCAAAGTGGTTGAGGCCGTAGTAGCTATACTGCAGCTCGCGACGATCCTTGATGCCGCACATACGGCTCATCTTATCCATAAGGTCGATCGGCATGTCGCAGATGTTGATGATGCGGCTGTTGGGGCGCAGCACGCGGCAGGCCTCGGCGACGATGGCCGCGGGGTTGGAGTAGTTGAGCATCCAGGCGTTGGGGCTGTACTTCTCCATGTAGTCGAGGATCTCGATGACACCACCGATGGAGCGCATGCCGTAGGCGATACCGCCGGCACCGCAGGTCTCTTGGCCAACGCAGCCGTACTTGAGAGGAATCTTCTCGTCGAGCTCACGCATGGCGTACAGGCCGACGCGGATGTGAGCAAGGACGAAATCGGTCCCGGTGAATGCAGTCTCGGGGTCGGTGGTGTAGCTAAACTCAACCTCGGGGGCGTTCTCGTGGAAGTAGATCTCGCAGGCCTTGGCCACGGTCTCCTGGCGCTCGGCGTTGTTATCGTAGAAGGTCACCTTGTTGACCGGAAAGCGGTCGCGCTCCTCAAGCAGCATCAGAGCGATGCCCGGGGTGAAGGTAGAGCCACCGCCGGCAATGGTCACGGCATAGTTTTTCTTGGACATGATGTCCTCCTCATTCTGGCCGCTTGCTCAATCCATCCCCGTACGCGGCCTGCACGGTTTGGAATTGTTACCTAGAAGTGGAGTTTTTTATCTCTAGAATCGGCCTTGCGGTGCATACCGGCTCTGCAAGGCCGATTGTTTCGATGGACGATGGTTTACAGAAGACTCTCGAACTTCAGAAGACTCTCGAACTTCTCGCGAACTTGCGGGACGCTAAGGCCGATGATGACCTGGATTGACTGACCTTGGACCACCAAGCCATGCGTACCGATCGCCTTGAAGGAAGCCTCGGGTGCAACGACGCTCTTGTCCTTGACGTTAACGCGCAGACGGGTAGCGCAGTTCGTTACATCGATGATGTTATCCGTGCCACCGAGCAGATCGAGGATGTTCTCGGCAAGCACCAAGCGCTCATCATCTTTACTCTGGGCGGCCGATTTGCCAGCAGCAGCACCGCCCTGCTTTTGCTTGTAGTCGGCCTTGGACTTGAGCTCGACCTCAACATCGTCATCCTCGCGACCGGGGGTCTTAAAGTCGAACTTGACGATCAGGAAACGGAAGACCACAACCCAAAGAGCGGTAAAGCACAGACCGACAAGGATGGAGATGGCGTACTGCAGACCGTGTGCGGCCCAAAGGGGCAGCCAGTCCCACGAGAGCATCGAGATGATGCCGCCGTCGAAGATACCCACGACGCCAAGGAGGTTTTGAGCCATGCAACCAAGCGCTCCGAGCACGCAGTGGACGACGAACAGGCCGGGCGCGATGAACAGGAAGGTGAAGTCAAGCGGCTCGGTAATACCGCAAAGCATAGCGGTAAGGGTGACCGGGATCAGCAGAGCCTTGACGCGCTGCTTGCGCTCGGGTTTGGCGGTCATATAAAACGCAATGGCGACGCCAAGCGAGCCGAAGACCTTAGTCCAACCAGGGCAGGTATAGGCAGCCCAGGGTGCGGCATCCTTAAGAGCAATGCTCGGATCGGCAGCCAGTTGGGGCAGGATGTTGGCCCAAGCAGCAAAGATGCCGCCATTGACCGCCGCGTTGTCGTAATAGAACGGCGTATAGATAAAGTGGTGAAGGCCTGTAGGGATCAGCACGCGCTCGAAGAAAGCGAAGACGCCCACGCCAAACGTACCGGCGGAAAGGATGAATCCCTGGAAGGCGGCGATAGCAGCCTGAACATGCGGCCACACCAGGCAGGCGATAAGAGCGACCGGAACCATAACGAAGAAACCGATCATATAGATGAACACGGAGCCCGAGAACACGCCCAGCCACTCAGGAAGTTCGGTGTCGAAGTACTTGTTGTGAAGCATCGTGGCGATACCTGAAATGATAAGCGCGCCCATGATGCCCATATCAAGCGTTTTGATGCTTGCGATAGTGGCAAGGCCAGTACCGCTGCCCGCCTCGACAGAGTAGTCGACCCCAAAGACAGGGCCCCACTGCCCCAAGATTGTGCTTACAAAGTAGTTGAAGGTAAGGTAGATGGCCAAAGCCTCCATGCAGCAGCGAGCGTTCTGCTTGTTCGCGAGCGAGATTGGCAACGCTACGCAAAACAGCAACGGCATCTGGTTAAAGAGCGTCCAACCACCCTGGAGCAGCACATTCCAGCAATCAAACCAAAGATGGCCCGCAGTGGCCATCTCGCCAAAGATCGCCTCGGTGGTAAACAACGTACCCAGGCCGACAACGATTCCGGAAAATGCGAAAAGAATTGCAGGCGTGTACATTGCACCGCCGAAACGTTGTATCTTTTGCATCATGACGGGGAATCCCCCTCTCTTCATTCGGAGCGGCTGCGGTTTTGGCTTCACTCGAGACCGCAGACGCGCCGTTTGCGTGTACCTCGTGCAATAGGACGGGTGGGCCCGCTTCCCTGACTTCTTGCACTTACGTTTTATCACATCACTCATCTATACAAGTTAGTATAAATACTACGGTCGGTCAACGGTTGATTATTGGCCGTAAACGGTATATGTCCAGTATTTCCCCTGCTAAATCTGACATAGTTGATGGCTGCAATTTATATTTCTTTTCAACTTGTATAGATGTGCTTGTCTATATCTATAGACATGCCTATACTTTGTTACAACATTCACCGCCACGTTAAGGAGTCACCATGAAAAGCGCGGTCTTCTATGGAAAGCACGACCTCAGAGTCGAGGAATCGGCAAAGCCGGCCGTGGGCAAGCGCGACGTTCTGATCAACGTCAAAGCTTGCGGCGTCTGCGGTACCGACGTTCATATCTATGAAGGCGACAAGGGTGCAGCGGACGTTACCCCGCCCACGATCCTTGGTCATGAGTTTGCGGGCGTTGTCGAGGCCGTGGGCAGCGACGTCGCTGGCTTTAAACCGGGCGATCGCGTGTGCATCGACCCAAACCATCCCTGCGGCTGCTGCGAACCCTGCCGCGACGGAATCAACCACTACTGCGAGCATATGACTGGTTACGGTACCACCGTTAACGGCGGCTTTGCCGAGTACTGCTCCGTCGATATGCAGCAAGTCTACAAGTTGGGCGATCACACCAGCTTTGAGCAGGGTGCTATGACCGAGCCCGTCGCCTGTTGCCTGCACGGCATCGATATGTGCAACATCTGTCTCTTATACACATCTCCGAGCCCACGAGACTAGCGCTCA
>URNK01000019.1 GCA_900549195.1 uncultured Collinsella sp. | reverse complement strand
CGTGTGCGCGGAGATGTGTATAAGAGACAGACTCCAGGTCGAGCCACTGGGACAGCAGCAGGCCGCCCGAGCCGGTAATGGCGCAGGTCATCTGGGCCGTCGGCAGCACGGTCGCAGCGCCCTCGAACAGGTCGCGGGCGCAGGCGCGGACGTCGGTGTGGTGGCGCTGGTACTTGGCGTAGACGATCTGGTTGTCGTCGTTGAGCACGGCGAGCTTAACGGTGGTGGAGCCCACGTCGATGCCCAGATGCAGGCTGCCGCGAGCGTTCTCGGGGTTGAAAATCGCGCCTTCGGGGGCGTGGGCGGCGGCTACGGGATCGGCGGCGGTGGCGGGCTCGCTAGCGACGGACGTCTCCCCTGCCGTTTTCTTGGCATCGGCAACTGCCTCGGCAACTTTCTCGGCAGCTGCGGTCGCGGCCTTCTGCGCGGCATCCACCACGGCGGGTGCAGCCTCACGCGCGGCAGCGACCATACGGTCCTTAATGCCCTCGACGAGTTTGCTCATTGTCTCTCCTCTTAGTTGTTGGACTCGACGGCTGCGGCGGTGTCGGCCGCGTCCTCGAGCTGCAGGTTCAATAGCTTCATGCCGTATTCCGGCACGTTGATATCGATGGGTTGGCCATACAGGTCACCAGGGCGCACAAAAGCGAGCACCGTCATAATGCGCGCCATGGCCTCGGGCGATTCGGTGAGCCCACGCTCAAACCAGCGCTGAATCATGCCGACCTCGGCGCTCACGACGTAGGTAACGTAGTAGTCAAAGAACGTACCCAGCGCCAGGCCCAAAATGCCCGTCTGCGCACGCGGCACCACAGCCTCACGAGCGGTGTCGATGATCCTTTTAATGAAGGCCTGGTCGCCGCCCGGACCCAGCAGCGCACCGATTAAGTCGCGGTTGGCCGCAAGATAACGCAGTAGCTCAACCGAACCGGGCGCCGGCTCGAGCTCATCGATGTTGTGATAGAGATCGGGCAGCTGAGCTGCGGTGATGAGCTCAATGCGCTCACGGATCTCGGCCAGCAAGCCGTCCTCGATTTGATTGATAAAGTCGGGAATATCACGGTAGTGCGAATAGAACGTGCGGCGCGTAAGACCGGCACGCTCGGTGAGCGACGCGACGTTAATGCGCGAAAGGTCGCCGCTTTCGGCAAGCTCGCTGGCAAGCGCCTGGCGAAGGGCACGCTGCGAGCGAAGGGACCGGCGATCGCATTTCTCGAGCTGGGACAAGCGTCCTCCTTGTTACTCAGCCTGTGCGCTATTGCACAGTGCGAGTATTATTGCACACCGTGTGCATCAACACGTAAAGGCAATATTTGGGATGTGACGAAGAGACAGTCCCTTTGCCACATTATTCGATGACGGTGCAGGAATTCTGCTTGCGCATGGTGGCAAGCATGTGTTTGGGAACGGCGTGGGCCATGCAGCTACCGATAGTCGCGCTTGCGGCGGCCTTGGCCGCGTCACTGCCGTTTTTGGTCGCGTAGCTGTGACGAAAGCGCTTGAGCATGGCGATGTCGTTGCCGCCGTCGCCGTAGACCGCGACCTCATCCTCGGCAATACCGTAGTAGCCCGCCAGCCAGGCCACGCTCTCGCCCTTGTTGCACGCTACGTCCGTGATCTCGAACATCACCGGGTCAAACGGCGCGTTGACCACGCGGTCCGATCGCTCGGCCAAATACGCCTTAAGGTCGCGCTCCAGCTCGGGCGAGAGCACGCGACAGTTAATCTTGCACACATCGTGGCGCAGGATGTCACCGATCGACTGGTCGAAATATTGCTCCTCGTGATACCCCCCACGTGCACGCATGCCGCGCATCACGATGCGCTTGATAGGACTGTCCTTTTTAAAGCCCGCCTGGTGCATCTCGAACGATCCGCTCGAAAACATGCCATCGGGCGTGGAGCAGTCAAAACAGATATCCGGAAACTCCTTGAGCAGCTCCTCGGTAATCTGCGGGTCGATAGTCCAGGTCTTGAGCACCTCGCCATGGCTGTCGCGCACGATGGATCCGTTAGAGCAGCAAGCATCGAGCGCCAGCCCCGTAAAGCCATGCTCGCCGATCGGAAGCGTCGAGCGTCCGGTCGCGGGAACCACATGCAGGCCAGCCTCGGTCAGCTCGCGAATGGCACGGCGGATGGTCCCATCCGCCTCATGCAGGGCGTTCAGCAGCGTTCCGTCTAAGTCACTCGCAAACATCTTGATCATGGGCACGCCTCTCCTTCGTCTGCACGATATTGTAGACGAGAACGGGCGCGCCCCAAGAGAGGCACGCCCGTCAGGCGAAAGATTGTCCTACACCGCGGCGGAGCCGTGTTCGCCGGTGCGGATGCGGATGACTTCCTCAACCGGCTCGACCCAGATTTTGCCGTCGCCGACGGCTCCGGTGCGTGCGGCGTTGCAGATAATCTCGACAATGCCGTCGACGTGCTCGTCGGCGCAGATGAGGGTGAACTGCACCTTAGGGATCATGTTGACAAGCAACTCGTTGCCGCGCACGTATTCCTTCCAGCCATGTTGCGCACCGCAGCCCTGCACCTGGTTGATAGTCATGCCGCGAACATCGGCAGCAAACAGCGCGTCTTTAAGAACCTCAAGCTTCTCAGCACGAACAATCGCCGTAATCTTCTTCATAGTGAATTCCTCTCTTAAATAAAGAAATGAACCGCTCATTCATGTGGCGCGGGTTTTCCAAATGCCGCAAACCAACCTCGGAAATCAAATAAGTTCAACTGGCTGGTCTTAGCAGGTTTCCCAAGTGCCGCAGATTGCCGTGAAAGAGGAGCGAAGCGTACTTAAGTACGTGAGCGACGATTGAACGGCAAGGTGCGGTACTTGGGGAAGCTGCTAATCGAGTCCGGAGAACGAGGGATATGCGCTTTCGCCGTGCTGACTCGCATCCAAGCCCAGCGCCTCGTCGGCCTCGTCCACACGAAGACTGCCGTGGAGCAGCGCCTTGACCACCGCGGCGATCACCAAATCGAGCACCAGCACAATGACGACCGTCACCACAATGCCCAAGATCTGCGAGATGAGCAGTGACACATCGCCCGTGTAGAACAGACCGCCCTTACCGGTCCACGAAAGCTCCGGCACGCAGAACAGGCCCGTGAGCACGCCGCCCAGGATGCCGCCAATGCCGTGGCAACCGAACGCGTCGAGCGCATCGTCGTAGCCAAACTTGGTCTTGAGATGGCTGATGGCCAGGTAGCAGACGGGCGATACAATCAAACCCATAACCAGCGCTGCCCACGGCTCGACAAAGCCTGCGCCGGGCGTGACCACCACAAGGCCCGCGACCAAACCGGTGCTGGCGCCCACCAGCGTGGGGCGGCCGGTATGCACGCGCTCGACGGCAAGCCACGAGACCATGCCCGCCGCGCTAGCCGTCACGGTGTTGAGGATGGCGAGTGCCGCAACGGCGTCGGCATTAAACTCGCTGCCGCCGTTAAAGCCAAACCAGCCAAACCAAAGCAGGCCGGCGCCCAGCGCCACAAACGGCACGTTATGCGGACGGTAGCTCACCATGCCAAAACCACGACGACGGCCGAGCATTAAGCAGAGAATCAGGCCCGTCAGACCGGACGAAATGTGTACCACGTCGCCGCCGGCAAAGTCGAGTGCGCCGATCATGTCACCGATAAAGGAGCCATCGCCGCCCCAGACCATGTGGGCGAGCGGCGCATAGGCCACAAGCAGCCAAATGCCCAGGAAGGCCGTCATGGCACCAAACTTAACGCGGCCGGCCAGGCTGCCCGTGACGATAGCGGCAGTGATCATGGCAAACGCCATCTGGAAGGCGATGTTGATGATCTGAGGGTAGACGGCGCCGTCCGCGGCATTGCCCTCGGCCGCCTGAAGCACCTGGTTGAGTACCGGCAGGCACAGCAGCTGGTCAAGGCCTCCAATAAACGGGCTGGAACCGTCGCCGCCGTAGGCCAGCGACCAGCCGGCAACAATCCACAGAACACCAACCAGACCAATGGCGCCAAAGCACATGAGCATGGTGTTGATGACATTTTTGCGCCTGGACAGGCCGCCATAGAAAAACGCCAGACCCGGTGTCATTAAAAACACGAGCATGGTGCAGACGAGCATAAACGTTGTCGATCCCGTATCGTACATTCGCTCTCCCTTGGTCGCATGAACGTTGTCGGCGCCCATAATGCGGCCGAGGGGCAACTGGTGTAGACCAGATACGGCGTTGTTAAACACTGCTTTGTCGAATGGAAACGGTGCCGCAATCTTGGAAACGGCGCGGCAACGGACGCGAAACGAACGGGAAATACGCGAGCAAGGAAGCCGTGAGCGCGCCCGTCCCGGCTAGCGGCGGAACAGCTCGCGGGCTCGGTCGCGGAGATTAGTTGCTCGAATGACACCTTCGTAGCGGTTGATGCGCAAGCGCGGGAAGGCGTTAAAGAAGCGTAGGTCGCGGCGGCTGAGTGACACACTCGGCACCGGACGGCTCATGCGCTTGCCGGCAAGGCGACGACTGAGCGACGGACGCGGCATGCTCGGCGCGGCATCGGCCACGCGGCGGGCGGCAAGTGCCAGACCGCGGGCACCGTCCGCGATAAACGTCGGCATCGAAGCCTTCTCACGAAGGGCATCGAGCGCCGCATCGCCCAGCTCTGCCAGCCACGCGTTGACGGCACGGCCGCGGATATGCGTCTGCGCCACCGAGTCGATCGCCGAATCGGGAATGCGTTCGAGCATGGAGTCGGACGCGTCGGCAAGCGACTCATTGATGCGGTCGGCAAGATCGGCCCGGACGCACTCCAGCTGATCGGACAGGCGGCGCCAGCTGGCCAACGAGCACGCCGCGTCGACCATCATCGCGACCGCGACGATAAAGGCGGACAGCCGCACAATTAGCACCGGAAGATGGCCAAGCAACCCCAGCAATGCCGACTCCACTAAACGGCAAATGCACAGCGCACCCAGGCCAAACGCGCATGCCCAGTACAGACAGATGCGTCCGTGCAGATTAAACGGCAGATGCGAATAGTCCCAAAAGCGAGCGCCCGTTGTTTTTTCCAACAGAAGGCCCACGCTGTACTCAATCACGCTGCATACGAGCGCCGCGGCGACAAACTGGCCCGAGGCATCCGGAATCCCACGCAACAACAGCCAGCAGGCAATGCCGCCCGCGCCATAGATGGGGCAACACGGTCCCAGCAAAAAGCCGCTGTTGGCAAATCGTCCGTGATTGAGCATGGCGCATACTGTCGACTCCCATGCCCAGCCGCAAAACCCGTAAAAGGCAAACGAGAGCACCAGTGCCGAGAGCGGACAGGCGGCAAGCGTCGCGCCGCCAAACGCCATATCAATCGCGGTTTCCACCGTCTACCCTCTCCTCTTTTCGCTCGATGCTTTACTCACGCTATCGTCCGTCTCGTCCTTACGCGGCAGACGACCGGCGACTGTCTCGCGCAGAGCGCACCATTTATCTGCCAGGCATACAATCCAAGCCTCACGACACGTCGGCGGCACCGGCACCAGCGGAAACATATGGCGCACGATGATATTCCGTTCGCGCGGCGTCAGCTCAAAATCTTCCTCGGCGCGCGCCAGGGCAAAAAACGGGTGGCGAAAGCCATGCAGCCGATGGCTTGGGTCGGGATCGTGCCAGTCATAGAGAAAGTAATCGTGCAGCAGGGCCCCGCGCAGCAACGAGGCACGGTCGACGGAAATACCGACGCGGCCCAGGCGCTCGGCAAAGGACAGGCTCGCCCGCGCTACCGAGGTCACATGCGTATAGACCGTCACGTCACCGTGCTGGATAAACTCGCGCGTCAGGTCCAGACGGCCCGCCTGCGCCAGTTGACGGGCAGCATGGTCTACTTCGCGTGCGATTTTCTCGGCACGAACGACATCGGACATGCTGCCTCCTTCCAGCGACTTACGGCGACAAGCCACGGCCTGTGGACAATCGATAAAAACATCATGGAACACATCAGTATGGCATCGGACAAAACGTTTTGCCCCACCAGTTAGCGAATTACCGCGCCGCCGTCACATATCAAACGCCAAAATGTGCGAGACTGTCTTGTGCAATTGTGCCGGCCGAGGGAGCGCCGGCGCTCGATTCGCATGGAGTAACCCACAACGATGCTGCTTACGCAAACGACAACGCCCGAGGACGTCAAGGCTCTTAATCGCGCCGAGCTCCCGCAGCTCTGCGGCGAGATCCGCCAGGCAATCCTCGAAAGCTCCGCCGCCGTCGGCGGGCACGTTGCCCCCAACCTGGGCGTCGTTGAGCTTACGGTTGCGCTTCATCGCGTGTTTAACTCCCCCATCGACAAGATTGTCTTTGACGTTTCGCACCAGACCTACGCCCACAAGGCGCTGACGGGGCGTGCGTACACTTATATCGATCCGGAACGTTATGGTGAGGCTTCTGGCTTTGCCAATCCCGACGAGTCCGAGCATGACTTGTTTGCCATGGGGCATACCTCGACCTCGGTGAGCTTGGGCTGCGGCCTTGCCCACGCGCGCGACCTGGCGGGTGACACGTATAACGTCATTACTGTTATTGGCGACGGTTCGCTTTCGGGCGGCCTAGCGTTTGAGGGCTTTAATAATGCCGCCGATCTCGATAGCAACCTGATCATCATCGTCAACGATAACGACCAGTCCATTGCCGAGAACCATGGTGGCCTGTATCGCAATCTGGCCGAGCTGCGCGCCAGCAACGGCACCTGTGAGCGCAACGTTTTCCGCGCGATGGGGCTCGACTACCGCTATCTGGACGCCGGTAACGATGTGTTGGCCCTCGTCGACGCGCTGCAGGAACTGCGCAATATCGATCATCCCATCGTGCTGCACGTCTCCACCGCCAAGGGCAAGGGCTTTGAGCCGGCCCAGAGCGACCCCGAGCGCTGGCACCACGTGGGTCCGTTTGACATGGCGACCGGGCGCAAGCTCTGCCCGGGCCATCCGAGCGAGCCTGCGCCGCGCACCTATGCCGACATTACGGGTGAGGCTCTCAGCGCCGCCATCGAGCGCGATCCGCAGGTCGTGGGCATCACGGCCGCCACGCCCTACATCATGGGCTTTACACCCGAGCTTCGCGCTGCCGCCGGCAAACAGTTCGTCGATGTGGGCATTGCCGAGGAGCATGCCGTGACCTTTGCCACCGCGCTTGCGCGCTCGGGCGCCAAGCCAGTCTTTGGTGTGTACGGCACGTTTTTGCAGCGCGCCTACGACGAGCTGTGGCACGACCTGTGCCTCAACGACGCCCCCGCAACCATTTTGGTGTTTGGTGCGTCAATCTTTGGCACCACGTCCGAGACGCACCTTTCGTTCTTTGATATTTCCATGTTGGGCGGTCTTCCCAACATGCACTACTTGGCGCCGGCCTGCATGGAGGAATATCTGTCCATGCTGAGCTGGTCGCTCGACCACCGCGAGCATCCCGCGGCGATCCGCGTACCGGGCATTGGCTTGGTAAGCCGTCCCGACCTTGCACCTGCCGAAGACACCGACTACAGTGCCGTTCGCTACAACGTGGTGCGTCAGGGCCGCGACGTTGCCGTGCTCGCGCTTGGCGATTTCTTTGAGCTGGGCGAGCGCGTGGCAAACCGCTTGGCTGCCGAGTACGGTATCGAGGCCACGCTCGTCAACCCGCGCTTTGCAACCGAGCTCGATCGCGAGTTCCTCGACAGCCTTGTCGCCGAGCATCGCGTTGTCGTCACCCTCGAGGACGGCATCTTGGACGGCGGCTGGGGCGAGCGCGTGGCGTGCTACCTGGCCTGCACGCCCGTGCGCACGCGCACCTTCGGCATCGCCAAGGGCTTCCCCGACCGCTACGACCCCAACGAACTGCTCGCGCAGAACGGCATGACGGTCGAGAACATGGCCGCCGAAGCCGCAAGACTACTCAACGAGTAAGAAAACCTCCGCAAGGAAAGCACCCCCCTGCGGAGGTTTTTGTTTTCGCGACGCGATTATCTCAATCTGTAACATCTAGGGCCCGAATTCCCGTCTAACTGTTACAGATCTAGACAAGACGTCTTAGTCCCTGACCTTTGTCTCAATCTGTAACAGATAGAGACCTTTTGTCCGTCCAGATGTTACAGATCGAGACATTCGAATTCCCCTGAAGAGAAAATCTCGATCTGCAACAGTTAGAACCCATTTCCTCGTCTACCTGTTACTGATTGAGACAAAACAGCGAGGCGGGCCGTCCGAAAAGCACTATCTCAGCAGCAACAACCGACGTTTGCCCAGATAAAACCTGCCAAAATAAACCTGTCCCTTTTTGGTAGGTAGAATAACCCATAAGACAAGTATGTTTCTGAGTTATTTCGTGTTGACCCATTTGAGCGCAATAGGGTATAACTCTACTCAACCACTAGGATTTTTTGAGAAAGGTGTTCTCCTATGAGCAAGAACCTCTCCCAGCAGGTCGTTCTCGACCGCCGCGGCTTCGTTGCCGCCACCTTCGCAACCGTCGCCGGCCTTGGTCTTGCCGGCTGCTCCGACACCAGCGCCGAGGCCGACAAGGGTTCCGCCGCCGGCTCCTCCAAGGGCTCCGAGGATACCGAGGTTTCCGCTACGCTCGATGCCAAGGCATTCGACAAGCTCGTCGACAACGGCCCCAAAGCCGACGACGATGCCATCGCCGCCAGCACCTGGGCCACGGCCGTCAAGGACGCCGGCGTCTTTAAGATCGGTGGCGTTCAGACCTCCACGCTCTTCTCCCTCCTCAACGAGAAAGACGGTCAGACCCGCGGCTTCGATGCCGGTATCGCACAGCTCCTGTCCAACTACATTCTGGGCGAGAACAAGGTCGAGATCACCCAGGTGACCTCGGACACGCGCGAGTCTGTCCTGCAGAACGGCCAGGTCGACGCCGTCTTTGCCACCTACACCATCACTGACGAGCGCAAGAAGCTCGTCTCCTTCGCCGGCCCCTACTACTACACGCAGCAGGCCATCCTGGTGCTCGCCGATAACGACGACATCAAGAGCGTCGACGACCTGGCCGACAAGAACGTCGCCGTCCAGTCCGGCTCCAACGGCCCCGCCATCCTGGAGGAGTTCGTTCCCAAGGCCAGCCAGCAGGAGTTCAAGACCGACGAGGAGGCCCGCCAGGCACTCCAGCAGGGTCGCGTTGACGCCTATGTCATCGACAACAACATGCAGCAAAGCGCCCTGGTCCGCGAGCCCGGTAAGTACAAGATCGCCGGCAAGCCCTTCGGCAGCAAGGAGCCCTACGGCATCGGCCTGCCGCTCGATTCCGACGGCGTCGCCTTCGTTAACGACTTCCTTAAGAAGATCGAGGACGATGGCACCTGGACCGAGCTGTGGCAGATCTGCATTGGTGACCGTACGGGCGACACCAATGTTCCCGAGCTCCCCGAGGTCGGCGCCTAAGCTCGCAAGCTGGGCATCAGCCGCTGCGAAACCATACGGAAACGCACGATTCGCTTTATTGCGCTAAACTGTTTCCTCACTGAGTTGTCGGGGCTTCCGTACACACGGGAGCCCCTTTCCTTATCGGCGGGAGGTCCGCATGAGTCTCTCCGAGCTCTGGTCGCTCTATGGCCAGAACTATATCGACGCGCTGCTAGCAACCTGGGGCATGACGCTTGAGTCGTTTGCCATCGCCATGGTGCTGGCTGTCGCCGTCACCGTGATGCGCGTGTCGCCGCTCAAGCCGCTGCGCGTCTTTGGTGACCTGTATGTCCAGGTCTTCCGTAACATCCCCGGCATCGCGCTGCTCATCATCGTCGTCTATGCGCTTCCGCCGCTCAAGGTCGTCCTGCCCTACCGCACCTGCGTTATCGTCGCCACGGTCCTTTTGGGCTCGGCCTTTGGTTCCGAGAACTTTATGAGCGGCATCAACACCGTCGGCGTCGGCCAGGTGGAAGCCGCCCGTTCGCTCGGCATGAGCTTCAGCCGTATCCTCGCCAAGATCGTGATTCCACAGGCACTGCGCTCAAGCGTGCTGCCCATGACCAACCTCTTTATCGCCGTCATGCTCACCACCGCGCTCGGTAGCCAGGTGCCGCTTAAACCGCAGGAGCTCACCGGCGTGGTGAGCTACATCAACACGCGCTCGCTCGGCGGCGTCGTCGCGTTCTTTATCTCGGCACTCGGCTACCTGGGCACGGCCTTTGTGGTGAGCCACATTGGCAACTACATCGATAAGAAGGTGAGGATCCTCCGATGAGCAAGCATTCCTCCCCTGCACTTACCATGCGCGATGCGCTCTACGAGGCTCCCGGCCCCAAGATGCGCGCCAAGATTCGCATCGGCACCGCTATCTCGCTCGTTGCCGTCGCCGTGCTCGTCGCCCTGGTACTGCAGCGCTTTTATGTGACCGGCCAGCTTTCGGTCCACTATTGGTATTTCTTTACGCACCTCACCACCTGGAAGTTCTTGCTTGCCGGCTTTGAGGGCACCGTTAAAGTCGCACTCACCGCTGGCGCCATCGCGCTGGTGCTGGGCCTAGCCCTTATGCTCGGCCGCACCAGCGACATTAAGCCGCTCCAGCTGGTTTGCCGTGTGCTCACCGATTTCTTCCGCGGTGTGCCGAGCCTGCTGTTTATCTACTTCTTCTTTTTGGTGCTGCCCCAGTACAAGATCTCGCTGCCGTCGTTTTGGATGCTCACGCTTCCCGTCGCGCTCGCTGCAGCCGGCGTGCTGGCCGAGATTTTCCGCGCCGGCGTCAATGCCGTGCCGCGCGGCCAGGTCGAGGCCGCCCAGGCGCTCGGTCTCTCCAAGGCCAAAATCACCTTTAAAATCGTGTTGCCGCAGGCTATTCGGTTTATCATTCCGTCGTTGATTTCGCAGCTTGTGGTCGTAGTCAAAGACACCACCGTCGCCTATGTGGTGAGCTACCCCGACCTCATGCAAAACGCCCGCGTGCTCATTACCAACTACGACGCCCTCGTGTCGGTCTACCTGGTAATCGCGGTCATCTACATCCTCATCAACGTCGCGATCAACAAGGCCGCTGTCTATGTTTCGCACAAGACCGGCGCGACCATCATCCGCTAACGCTTTACCATTTCGAGTCATAAGGAGCCGAGCACCATGGCACAGAGCACCTCTTCCACCGGCAATCAGCCGCTGATCGAGCTCAGACACGTCGATAAGCACTATGGCGATCTGCACGTCCTCAACGACATCAATCTCTCGGTCGACCGCGGCGAGGTCGTCGTTGTGATTGGACCCTCGGGCTCGGGCAAGTCGACCATGTGCCGCACCATCAACCGTCTGGAAACCATCGACTCGGGCGAGATCCTCATCGAGGGCGAGCCCCTGCCGCAGGAAGGCAAGGATCTTGCCCGCATGCGTGCCGAGCTGGGCATGGTGTTTCAGCAGTTCAACCTGTTCGCACATATGACCGTCCTGCAGAACGTCATGCTGGGACCGGTCGACGTACTGGGTGTCTCCAAGGACGAGGCCCGCGAGCGCGCCATGGACCTGCTGGGCCGCGTGGGCGTTGCCGAGCAGGCCGATAAGGTGCCCGCACAGCTTTCGGGCGGCCAACAGCAGCGCGTAGCCATCGCCCGCTCGCTTGCCATGCAACCCAAGGCCATGCTTTTTGACGAGCCCACGAGCGCCCTTGACCCCGAGATGATCAACGAGGTGCTCGAGGTCATGGTCCGTCTAGCCCAGCAGGGCATGACGATGATCGTCATCACGCACGAGATGAACTTCGCACGCCGCGTTGCCGATCGCGTCGTGTTTATGGCCGACGGCCAGATCGTGGAAACCGGCACACCCGACGAGTTCTTCGACCATCCCCAGACCAAGCGCGCCCAGGACTTCCTCAACTCCATCAAGGGGCACTAGCCAGCCACCCCGTGGGGCAAATCCATCGGAAGCGTTGTCCCACGTCTCTCATGCGCCCTGTCACCTTCAGATTCGAAAGCAACACCTATGATCGGAACCCGCACCTCATCGTCCTACACCCCGCACGTCGACGTCGCCCCCGCCGACCGCCCACTCATCCTCGTCGCACCGCGCTGGGAAGAGGCAAAGCCGTTTTTAAGCGAGACGCTCTCCCCCAACGAAGAAATCGCAAGTGTCTTTGTCGATGCCATCCTTGCCGCCGGCGGCCTACCGCTGCAGATGTCCATCACCGAGGACATTGAGGTTATCCGTCATTACGTCGATATCGCCGACGGCATCGCCATTCCCGGCGGCCCGGACGTCAACCCCAAGCGCTGGGGCGATGATCGACCCTACGACCCCACCCTCTGCTGCGAGATCCGCGATAGTTTTGAGTTTAAGCTGGTCGACGAGGTACTCCGCGCCAAGAAGCCGCTCTTTACCACCTGCCGCGGCACGCAGCTGCTCAACGTCGCCACCGGCGGCACCCTGTGCATGGACGTGCCGAGCCTGGGTGCGCGCGAGGGCCGCACGCAGTGGCGCCACACCCACGTGCTCAACGACCCCGTGCACCCTGTCGAGGTCATGCCGGGCTCGCTGCTGGAGCGCGCGGTTGGCGGGCACAGGCTGATCCAGACCAACTCGGCACATCACTGCTGCGTCGATCGTCTGGGTAAGAGCACGCGCTTGGTCGCCAAGGCAACCGATGGCGTTCCCGAGTGCATCGAGGTCGAGGGCCAGCCGTTCTGCTTGGGCGTGCAATGGCATCCCGAGTACACCTGGCAGACACTCGAGACCGACTTTAACCTGTGGAAGTCGTTTGTCGAGGCAGCGGCAAAGGTTAAGCAGGCTCGCTAGCTCGCGAACCGCATAACAGATAAGGGCGCCCCGCCGGCCACATGGTCCGGCGGGGCGCCCTTTTGCCCATACGCGGCAGGCACACAGCCCAAGGCTCACAACCTCTTACTCGCCCGCCTCGCGCAGAGCCGACATCGTAGCCGCATATTGCTGCTGCAGCGCATGCATTCCCTCGCGAGCGTCGTCAACGGCATCGGCGCCGCGCAGCGCCTCGGTCACCACGACCGCCGGCTCGTACAGATTATCGAATCCCAGGTTCTGGCTCACGCCCTTGAGCGTGTGCGCTGCCATAAACGCACCTTCGGCGTCTCCCGCCGCCATGGCGGCCTCCAGCTTGTCCATACTCTCGTCATCCAAAAACTTGAGGGCAAAGCGGGCAAGCATTTCCTCGCCCATCAGCCGAGCGCACGCGTCATCATAATTGGCGCCAATCTTCTCATACGCCTCACGCATGGAAATCATGGATTAAAACTCCTTTGGTCAAACTAAATCGTGGGAAACGCGACAACATCGGCGGGGCGTGCCAATGTCTCAGCAATACGGTCTTGCACCTCGAGCAGGCAGTCGAGCAACAGCGGGTTAAAGGTGCCGCACTTACCGTCCAAGATCATCTGGATAGCCTCCTTGTGCGGGATAGCGTCCTTGTACACGCGCACGCTCGTCAGAGCATCGTACACGTCGGCCACCGAAACCACCTGTGCGGCGATGGGAATCTGGTTGCCCTTAAGGCCATCGGGATAACCCTTGCCATCCCAGCGCTCGTGATGCCAACGCGCAATCTGGTACGCATATTCCACAAGCGCATTGCCGACGTGATGGCGGCCCAGCTCGAGCAACATGTCGGCGCCCATCGTGGTATGCGTCTTCATAATCTCGAACTCCTCGGACGTAAGGCGTCCGGGTTTGTTGAGAATCGCATCGTCAATCGCCATCTTGCCGATATCGTGCAGCGCCGAAGCCAGGGCAATCGTGGAGCGTTCCTCGTTGTCGAGGGAAATGGTGTCGCTACGCTGGACCAGACAGCCAAGCAGCAGCTCGGTCAGCTTTTCGATATTCGTAACGTGCCTGCCGCTCTCGCCATTGCGAAGTTCCATGACACCGGCCATGATGTCGATGAGCATGCGACTGTTCTTGACGCGCTCGTTGTACTGCTGGGACAGCAGGCTCGTCAGGCGGCGCTGTTTGGCGTACAGACGGATAGTGTTGCTTACACGACGGCGCACGACACGGGCGTCAAACGGGCGGCTGATATAGTCCGAGGCGCCCAGCTCGTATGCACGCAGAACCACATCGTCGGATTCTTCGCTCGAAATCATGATGACAGGCAGATTGTCAACAACCGATCGGCGCGACAGATCGGCCAGCACCTCAAAGCCGCTCACGCCCGGCATGACAATGTCCAGCAGCACGAGCGACAACTCATCGCCATAGCGGTCGACCATATCGAGCGCCGTACGACCGTTTTCGGCCTCGAGGATGCAATACTCGTCCTTGAGCATCTCGTTGAGAATGGCTCGGTTCATCTCGGAGTCATCGACGATAAGCACCAAAGGCTTTTCGCTTTGGAAGGCCTCGATGAAATCGCCATCGGTCACGACCGTACCGGCTTTTGCCTTAGCACGGCTCAGTAACTGGACAGCGCGGCCAACGCCCTCATCAACCGTCTCGCCATGAATGCGAACGCCACCAACACATGCCGTCAAGCTCACGTACTCATGGCCCGGAACAATCGTGGCATGAACGGCATCGGATACCTGATGCAGGCGACGGGTGAAGTCATCGGAGGGAATATTGGGCATGACGACCACAAATTTGTCGCAGCCATAGCGTACAAGCTCGTCAGTCGAACGAATTCCGCTGCGTATGGCTGTCGCCACAGCACCGAGCGCAAGGTCGCCGGCATGACGGCCACACGTATCGTTGAAGACCCTAAAATCATCAAGGTCGATCACCGCCACGCCGGCCTTCATGCGGGCGCTACGGAGCTTTTCTTCGTAATATCGGCGATTGCGAACACTCGTCAGCACGTCGGTGTAGACAAGGTCCTCTTCCGCGGCCTCTTGCTCATCAATCGGACGTACCATCAGCAGGACGTGAGGCTCGCCCTCGACCTTCAGAGGGCGCAGGCGAGCACGGTACTCAACACCATCGTTGAGCAGTTGCTCCGACACCTCATCGGAGTCTGCCAAAGCCTCAAGACTCGACTGACGCAGACAAGGGCAGCGATCGCCGGCGAGCAGGCAGTTAGGCTCGCTCTTAATCTGATCGGCCGACAGCAAACGCACCACGGGGTAGGTCTTCGCGACGCGGGCGACCTCAGCGGCAGCCTCCTCGTCGGTTAGATTGACCTCGTGATTATTGAGCATATGGGGCCCTTTCGATAGTTTCGCATGGTAGCGGTGGGTTCCAAATGCTACAAGGGTAACACCTTGCCGATGCAGGTAAGCACGTGAATGCTGTTACATTTTTATGACCTGGCAAACGGTGGTAATGGAGCCGCGGGCGCGTGGTTATTGGCGCATTCGTTAACAATGACGAAACGCTAACAGCCCCTCTCCCCGCAGGTCATCGAGCGTGCTAACGCTCCAAGACATCGCGAACGGCGTTTGCCGCCGTAACGGGGCGATCGCGCAGACCGTTATGCGCGCCCGGGATCGTCACGAGGGGGCAATCGAGATATTCGGCAGCCGCTCGCGTACCAGCCTCGCGGGGCGTACCGACCGAGAGCTCGCCCAAAAACACGGCCGACACCGCCTTTGACGCGCGGGCGCGCTCCCAGTCGGGAGCATATGTCATATTCCTGTCTCTTATACACATCTGACGCTGCCGACGACTCCTTACGTGT
>URNK01000018.1 GCA_900549195.1 uncultured Collinsella sp. | reverse complement strand
AGATGAGCGCTAGTCTCGTGGGCTCGGAGATGTGTATAAGAGACAGGCCCAGGATCACATCGCCGGGGCGAACGTTCGCGGGGTCGAGCATCTTGGGACGATCGACAACACCCACGGTAAAGCCGGCGAGGTCGTAATCGGCGGGGGCCATGACGCCCGGGTGCTCGGCCATCTCGCCGCCCACGAGCGCGCAGCCCGCGAGCTTGCAGCCGTCGGCCACGCCCTTGATGATCTTTGCCATGTGCTCGGCCTCAATGTGACCGATGGCAACGTAATCCAGGAGGAACAGCGGCTCGGCGCCCGAAGCCAAAATGTCATTGACGCACATGGCGACCAAGTCCTGGCCCACCGTCTCGTGACGGTCCATGATCTGGGCGAGCACGAGCTTGGTGCCCACGCCGTCGGTGCCGCTGATCAGGATCGGGTCTTCCATATCCTTGAGCGCGGCAGCCGAGAACAGGCCACCAAAGCCACCGATGCCGCCGATAACCTCGGGGCGGTTGGTGTCCTTGACCATCTG
Source organism: uncultured Collinsella sp. (assembly GCA_900549195.1). Taxonomy (GTDB): domain Bacteria; phylum Actinomycetota; class Coriobacteriia; order Coriobacteriales; family Coriobacteriaceae; genus Collinsella. The sequence goes on along the minus strand of URNK01000018.1, from coordinate 15,371 downwards.
CTTAATAGCGTCGACGGCGCGGCCACCCTCGGCGGTATCGACGCCGGCGTCCTCATACGTCACATGCTTGCTGTCGCTCATCTGAGCCTTCCTCTCCCACTACCGTGGCGCCGCGCGGGCGCCAAACGGTGCTCATAGTTGCGTTCATTTCGGCGCGCGCCATAACAGCACGCGCCGTCATATCAACAAAACAGCAGGTAAAACCTACCAGAATAAACCTGTCCCTAAATGGCAGATTTTAGGCCTCGCCGTGCTCCTCTTCCCAGCTGCGGTCGTCGTATTTCTCGACCACGGCGTCGTCGTCAAAGTGCAACGGCTTGTCCAGGTTGCGGGGCTTAAAGCCCTCCATGAACTTGTCGCGGCCAAAGCTCTCGGGAATCGCTACGGGGTAGCGTCCGGTAAAGCACGCATCGCAGTAACCGCCCTTGGGCATGACCTTAAGCAGGCCCTCAACCGAAAGGAAGGCCAGCGAATCGGCGCCAATGTACTCGCAGATCTCATCGACCGTCTTGTTGGCGCTGATAAGCTGCGACTGCACGTCGGTATCGATACCGTAGAAGCACGGCCAGATGACCTCGGGCGAGTTGATGCGGATATGAATCTCCTTGGCGCCGGCGTTGCGCAGCATCTTGACGAGCTGCACCATGGTGGTGCCGCGGACGATGGAGTCGTCGATGACGACCAGGCGCTTGCCCTCGATGTTGTCGCGCAGCGGGTTGAGTTTCATACGCACGCCCATGGCGCGCAACTCCTGCGTAGGCTCGATAAACGTGCGGCCCACGTAACGGTTCTTGATAAGGCCCTCGCCAAAGGGAATGCCGCTCTCGTGCGAATACCCCTCCGCGGGCGGCAGGCCGGAGTCAGGCACGCCGATGACCAGGTCGGCCTCGACGGGCTCCTCATGTGCCAGCTGACGACCCATGTCGTAACGGCAGGCGTAGACGCTCTTGCCGTTCATGATGGAATCGGGGCGGGCGAAGTAGACCTGCTCAAAGATGCAGTTAGCAGGCTCTTCGGCAGCGGGCACACCCTGCTCGGACACAAGGCCCTCGGCGCTGATGCGCAAAATCTCACCGGGACGGACGTCGCGGACGTACTCGGCGCCCACAATGTCGAGCGCACAAGTCTCGGAGGCGACGACCCAGCCGCCGGCGCGGGTGACACGGGTGGTGGCGTCGACCGTCGCGGCGCCGTCCTGCGACGGCAGCTTCGAAACGGATGCGGCATCGGCCTGGTCCAGGCCCTCGTCCACCAGCTTGCCCAGCACGAGCGGGCGAATGCCGTGCGGATCGCGGAATGCATAGAGCGCCTGCTCGTTGATGAGCGTCATGGCGTAGCCGCCACGCACGAGCTCCATGGTCTTGCGAATGCCCTCGCGCAGATGGCCTGTACGCTGAGTAAAGTAGCCGATGAGTTTGGTCGCGACCTCGGAATCCGAGTTGGAGAGGAACGGCACGCCCAGCTCGATCAGCTGGCGGCGCAGCTCGTCGGTGTTGACGAGGGTGCCGTTGTGCGCGAGCGCGATAATGACGCTATTGATGGTAGAGAGGTGCGGCTGAGAGGCTTCCCAGCTCTTGGCGCCGGCGGTGCCATAGCGCACATGACCCACGGCTAGCTGACCGGAGAGCGTCGATAAGTCGGCATTGGAGAACACGCGGTCGAGCAGGCCCAGGTCCTTGCGGACCATAACCGTACCGCCGTCACCAACAGCGATTCCCGCCGATTCTTGGCCACGGTGCTGCAGTGCACGCAGGCCAAAGTACGTCAGTCGAGCCACGTCACGATCGGGCGCCCACACACCAAAAACGCCGCATTCCTCATGCAGCTGGTCGGAGTCCGGATCATACGTCGACATGGCGTTCACCTGTCCCGCGGCGCGCTCGGCCGCGCGGATGGTTTCTTGAGACATGGCATCCCCTCAGAGCCTCGTATTTTGGCGTTACCCGCCTTATTATACGCACGGCGCGACGCGCTCCCCAGCGCATGAGCAGCGCTTTTTAAAAGCCCACCGAGCTAATAATCCGTTTTGCGGCCAAACATTTTATTGGTCTGCCCAGTGCAAGCGCCCGCGCCCCCATATGGCCGCCGCGTCCACCGTTGGGGATTGCAAAGTTGCAATTGGGACGTTCGTCCTGTCTTTTAGCAGGTCGGCGGCGTATCCTAGTAACCTAGGACAAAGCGAGAAAGGTTCTGTATGGATCGAAACGAACTCGACCCCAGCGTCCCCAGCGCCACGGAGGTCAAGAAGATTCCCCTCATCATTAAAGTGTACGCCGTCCTGTGCATCCTGTCCGGCGTAGGCACACTCCCGTCGGTCGCCGTCTTTATGTGGCAGGTCATCACCGCACTCATTAACGGCAACGCCGCCGCTAAGCTCGGTGATAACACCCTGGTCGCGGTTGGCCTTATCGTCGCCGGCATTATGCTCTCGGCGGCAAGCGCGATCATCTTAATCGTCTTTGGCCTGGACCTCATCAAGGACCAGCGGCGCAATGCCGCCCGCCTGTCTTACGTCCTCATCGCATTGACCGTCGTGGAGCTTTTAGTTGACGTGATGCTCCAGGGTATCGGACCCTTCCTGCTGCGCCCCGCCATTCAGCTCGGTATCCTCATTGCGCTGTCGGCCACCGTCGACCCCACGCTACGCCAGGAGCGCGAACTGCAGCGCCGTCTGCAAGAGATGCTCGACCGCGATGCCGCCGCCGAGGGGATGCTCGGCCGCGACGAAACCGGCGAGGGCTACATCAAGCTCAACTACTTCAACCTGTTCTGGGTATTCTTCGTCTGCAGCGTGTTAGGTCTCATTCTCGAGGAAGTCTGGCATATGGTCGTCGTCGATCCCGGCGTCTATCAGGACCGGGCCGGTATGCTATTTGGCCCCTTTAGCCCCATCTACGGATTTGGCGCGGTGCTCATGACCATGGCGCTCAACCGCTTCTATAAAAAGAATCCTCTGATCATTTTCCTGGTAAGTGCCCTGATCGGCGGCGCTTTCGAGGTGTTTGTAGGCTGGTTTATGCAGACCTCATTTGGCGTGGTGTCGTGGAGCTACTCGCACATGAAACTGTTCGGCATGCCCGACCCACTCGCCGTCCTTACGGGCGGACGCACCTGCACGGGCTTTGCCTGCCTGTGGGGCCTGGGTGGCCTTATCTGGATCAAGCTGCTGCTGCCGAGGCTGCTCAAGCTCATCAACATGATTCCGTGGAAGAGTCGCTACTCGGCTACCGTCATCTTTACCGTCATTATGCTGGTCGACGGCGTCATGACGCTGCAGTCGCTCGACTACTGGTACCAGCGCGTCAACGGCACGGAGCCGGATATTCCCGTCGCACAGTTCTACGGCAAGTATTTCGATAACGACTACATGGAGAACCGCTTCCAGAGCATGACCATGAGCCCCAAGGATGCGACGCGCGTGTAGCGCCAACCGCGCCCAAAACGCAAAATGCCCGCCGGTATCACACGTACCGGCGGGCATTTTTATAAACGAGCCTTCTATCGACGCAAGCCTCTACGCCTCGCGCTCGACCTCACTCACGCATTCATTCTTGATGGTGCCAACGAGCGCCTGCAGCGCATCGACCACGTGCGGGCGAATGTCCCCGCCGATGAGCACGAGCATGATGTCGTCACCTACGGCAAGCTCGCCGCTTGCCAGCCACACGCGCACATAGCCGACACCCGGCATCGCGCGCGTCGCCTCGATGGCGGCCTGTACCTTGCTGGCGTCGTAGCCAAACACCATGCCGCCCACCTTGTGGCCCGGCGCCACGCCATCGGTCTCGACACCGCGCGCCTCGGCCTTGGGCGTCGCGCGCACCACACCGTTATGTGTCAGATACATCCCACAGCCTGCCGCCGAAGCATCGGCCTTGGCCTCGCGCAGCCAAGTATCAACCGAAGGCATCGTTTTGCCATTCTCGAGCATCATTTCCCCTTTCACCGTCATTGAGTAGCCCATTATCTATTCCTCGACCGGCGTGAGCACCATGACAGCACGCGTGTTGCTCAGCGATAACGAACGACAGGTCACAAGCGTTACGACCTTGGTTGCCGAAGCAGCACGATCGCCCGCATCGCTCGCCACGGCAGAGGCACCGTCGAGCATCTCGGACAGATAGTTCTTGAGCCCGTCATCGCCCTCAAAGTTGGTCGCGCGTGCCTTGGAGTACGTATCCTCAACGACCTTGGTCGCCAGCGGACGCAGCTTATACGTTGCATCGCGCGTGATGTAATACACGTACTCGATGCTATCGAACGTCGCTTGGTCGGTGGTGTCCGAAATCACGTTGAACATCGACCCATCGTTCATATGGTGGCCGTAGATCGTGGTCTGCTGATCCACCATGCCCGGCGCGGTATCGTCGCTGTCCAAGAAGATCGCACCCGATGCATTGGACGTACCGTCAAACAGCGTGTTGAGGTATTTGGAGTTGTTGTTGGTCTGCACGACGGGATAGTTGATGTTGGTGCCGGGCGCGTAAATCCAACCCACAACCTCGGGATTCGTCTGGGCAAGTGCATCAAAGTCGATAATCGGCACGCCGCTGGCGTCCTTGTCGCTCACATATTGCTTCTCGATTTTCTGATACGAATCGCTCGCCTGCTTATAGCCAATCTGGGCGTTGATAAAGATGGCGGCAGCGGCAACGATTAGGCCGATGCCCACGATAATGAGCAGGATAGGGATGATGGAGCGACGTTTCTTACGCGGCGGCTCGGTGTAATCCGACAGCGCGGCATGCGATGAAGACCGGGGCGGCTTCTTGGCTGCGCTATAAGACGAGGGACGATACGCCGCCGGCGTGTCCTGGCGGCGGTGCGTCGCCGGCGCCACAGGACGCGCCGCTCGCGGCTGCTGAGGAGAGGATGTCCGACCCTGCTGTGCCGCATGGGCAACACCCGGCTTCGACGGATCGGGAATCTGAGAAGCCTTGAATCGTTTTCCCTGATAGTCGGACATGGCTCTCCTTATACTGCGGTGAAACGGCGGAACGCCTAGGCGTCGGCCATCTCCTGCTTCATCTTCTCGATAACCTTGCGGTACTCGGGGTCGCATGCGCCCAGAATCTGCGTGGCGTAGATGGCGGCGTTCTTGGCACCGTTGATGGCAACGCAGGCCACGGGCACACCCGAAGGCATCTGCACCATCGACAGCAGCGAATCCATGCCGCCCAGGTCACTCGTCTTCATAGGCACGCCGATGACCGGCAGCGGCGTAAACGCAGCCACGACACCGCCCAGGTGAGCAGCCTTGCCGGCGGCGGCGATAATCACTTTGATACCGCGATCGGCGGCAGTCGAGGCCCACTCGTGGACCTTCGCCGGCGTGCGGTGCGCGCTCGCAATGACGAGCTCATAGGGCACACCCAGCGCCTCGAGCTCGGCGGTGCAGCCTTCCATAACGCCCAGATCGGACTTGGAGCCCATGATGATCCCGACAACCGGCTTCTGATCTGCCATAAACAAAGACCTCCTGTTGAGAGCGGTGACGCGGCGGATCCGCGACCCTTAACTACTGAGAGTAGTATAGCTGCTCCCGTCCCTGCGGTCCCCGGGTGCCCCGCGGCGGGCTGGGTTTTTATCTTCGCTCCCCTTGCTTCGCAAAGTCGCTCAGACAATAAACCCAGCCCGCCGCGGGGCACCCGGGGACCTACCGGGGATTGCCATGACGTACGTTGGCTGAAATATTAACGTGGGATACGCCGTTCGAACGAACGGCGGATCCCACACTCATTTTCTATTCAGCCCTAGTCATCGCGCAAAGCCCCTTCCGCAGCACACGGTGCAGCCAAGTCACCGCAGGCCGGGGCGGGAGGGGCCGAGTTTCCTCCTGAGCGACTCTGCTTGCAGCCGGAGCGAAAGGGGGAAATCTCGGCCCCTCCCACCCCGGCCGACCAGGTCAACTACACCGTGTACTGCGGCAGGTCCTGCAGGGCGATGACGTCCATGCCCATGTCGTTGGCGCTGCCGTGACCCTGCTGGTCCTCGCGCACGGCCTCGATGGCACTCACGTACGTGTTGGCCGCAGACATCGCCGTCACGCAGGTCACGCCACGACGGACGGCCTCGGTGCGCAGTAGATAGCCGTCGCCGCGCGAACCCGGGCCGTACGGCGTGTTGATGATTACCGCGATCTTGCCATCGGCGATGAGGTCGCCGATGTTGGGGCGCTCGCCGTCATGCGGGCCGCTAATCTTCTCCACGACCTCGCACGTCACGTTGCCGCCGCGCAGTACACGCGCCGTACCCTCGGTGGAGCAGATGTCAAAGCCCAGGTAGCGCAGGATACGGGCGACCGAAAGGATGTGACGCTTGTCGCGGTCGCACACGCTAATGAACACCTTGCCGGCACTCGGGTCGGGCAGCTTGTAGTCGATCGCCAGCTGCGTCTTGGCGTATGCCTCGGGATAGCTCTTGGCGATACCCATGACCTCGCCCGTCGACTTCATCTCGGGCCCCAGGATAACGTCGGCACCGGGGAAACGGCCCCAGGGCATAACGGCTTCCTTCATGCAGAACCAGTCCAGCTGACGCTCGTCGCTCGGCAGGCCCAGGCTCGCGATGGAATCGCCCGCCATGATACGCGCCGCGCACTTGGCCAGCGGCACGCCGGTTGCCTTGGAGATGAACGGCACGGTACGGCTGGCACGCGGGTTGGCCTCAATCACATAAACGGTCTCGCCCTTAATGGCGTACTGCACGTTGACCAGGCCGCGGACTCCCAGCGCCATCGCGATGCGGCGCGTGGTCTCGCGAAGCTTCGCCTGCAGGCTCTCGCTAAAGCTGAACGGCGGAATGCAGGTCGCGGAGTCACCGGAATGAATACCGGCCTCCTCGATATGCTCCAGGATGCCGCCGATATAGACTTCCTCGCCGTCGCACAGGGCGTCGACGTCGGACTCGATCGCACCCTCCAGGAAGCGATCGAGGTACACCGGGTAGTCGGGGCTAATGCGCGCGGCCTCGGCCATGTAATCGCGCAGATGCTCGGCATCGTAGGCGATCATCATGCCGCGGCCGCCCAGCACGTAGCTCGGACGCACCAGCAGTGGGTAGCCGATGTGCGCGGCCACGGCCTCGGCCTCCTCAAACGAGGTGGCCTGGCCCGCCGGCGGGTACATGATACCCAGCTTGTCGAGCAGGGCGGCGAAGCGCTCGCGGTCCTCGGCAAAATCGATGGCGTCGGGCTTGGTACCCATGATGTTCACGCCGCTCTCCTCGAGCATGCGCGCCAGCTTAAGCGGGGTCTGGCCGCCAAGCGTCACCACGACGCCGTCGGGGCGCTCAACATCGATAACGTCCATGACGTCCTCGTAGGTAAGCGGCTCAAAGTAAAGGCGGTCGGACGTGTCGTAGTCGGTCGAAACGGTCTCGGGATTGCAGTTGACCATGATGGTCTCAAAGCCGCGGGCCGCCAGCGCATAGCTCGCATGCACACAGCAGTAGTCGAACTCGATACCCTGGCCAATGCGGTTGGGGCCGGCGCCCAGGATCATCGCCTTGGGCTTGTCCGCCGGCGTGGTCTCGTCGGGAGCCACGCACTTCTTGGCATCCGGACTCGTGCGGTAGATGTTCTCGTACGTCTTGTAGTGGTACTCCGTGGCGCTCGAGAACTCCGCAGCGCAGGTATCGACCGTCTTCATGCTGGGAACCACGCCAAGGCCCTTGCGATAGGCGCGCACAAAGCGCTCGTCCGAGCCGGTCAGCGCGGCGATCTCGGCGTCGCTCGTGCCGTACTGCTTGAGCAAGCGCATCGCGTCGGCGTCGATATCCTCCACACGCAGGCCGCGGATGCTCTCCTGGACCTGCACCATGTCGTTGATGCGGTTGAGGTACCACGGGTCGATGCCGCAGGTGGCATGGATGCGAGCGATGTCCCAGCCACGGCGCAGGGCCTCGACCACAAAGAAGATGCGGTGCTCGGTCGGCGTGGCCACGGCTTGAGCGAGCTCGTCGTCGCTCAGCTTATCGGCACCCTCCTTGCCACCGGCGCAGATACCCTGGTGGCCGTCCTCCAGCGAGCGCATGGCCTTGCCAAAGGCCTCCTCAAAGGTGCGGCCGATCGCCATAATCTCGCCCACGGCCTTCATGCGCGTGGTGAGCGTGGGGTCGGTACCCTTGAACTTCTCGAAGGCAAAGCGCGGCACCTTGACAACGCAGTAGTCAATCGTGGGCTCAAAGCAGGCAGGCGTTGCCTTGGTAATGTCGTTGACGATCTCGTCGAGCGTGTAGCCCACAGCCAGGCGCGCGGCGGCCTTAGCGATGGGGAAACCCGTGGCCTTGGAGGCCAGCGCGGACGAACGGCTCACGCGCGGGTTCATCTCGATGACGATCAAGCGACCGGTCTGGGGGTTCACGGCAAACTGCACGTTGGAGCCGCCGGTCTCGACGCCGATCTTCTCCAAGATGGCGAGCGAGGCGACACGCATGCGCTGATACTCAAGGTCGGAGAGGGTCTGCGCCGGCGCCACGGTGATGGAGTCGCCGGTATGCACGCCCATGGGGTCGAGGTTCTCGATGGAGCACACGATGATGCCGTTGCCGGCGTGGTCACGCATGACCTCCATCTCGTACTCTTTCCAACCCTCGATGGACTCCTCGACCAGCACCTCGTGGGCAGGCGAGAGTTCAAGGCCCTGGCTCACGATGGAGACGAGCTCCTCGTGGGTGTGCGCGATGCCGCCGCCGGCGCCACCGAGGGTAAAGCTCGGACGCAGCACGCAGGGATAGCCCACGCGCTCGGCGATGGCCTCGGCGTCGGCCACGCTGTAGGCATAGCCCGAGCGCGCGACCTCCAGGCCAATCTCGGCCATGGCCTCGTTAAAGAGCTTGCGGTCCTCGCCGCGCTCGATGGCGGCCAGGTCGCAGCCGATCATCTCGACGCCGTACTTGTCGAGCGTACCGTCTTTCGCCAGCTCGACGGCGGCGTTCAGACCGGTCTGGCCGCCCAGCGTGGGCAGCAGCGCGTCCGGGTGCTCTTTCTTGATTACGCGCTCGATAAACTCGGCGGTGATGGGCTCGACATAGGTGCGGTCGGCCAAGCCCGGGTCGGTCATGATGGTCGCCGGGTTGGAGTTGACCAGGATGACCTCAAAGCCATCCTCCTTGAGCACCTTGCAGGCCTGGGCGCCGGAGTAGTCGAACTCGCAGGCCTGGCCGATGACGATGGGGCCCGAACCAATGACGAGGATACGCTTGATGTCAGTACGTTTCGGCATATTAGTTCTCCTCGGTCTCAGCGGTCTCGGACTCAGCAAAGTTCCAGCCGGCAAGGCGGTCCTTCGCGGTGTCGATGTCCAGGTAGTTCTCCTCGCCGTCCATGAGTCGCGTAAAGGCGGTAAAGAGATAGTGGGCATCGGTGGGGCCAGGCGAGGCCTCGGGGTGGTACTGGACCGAGAAGCACGGGGCGTCGAGCAGCTGGATGCCCTCAGCGGTACCGTCGTTGAGGTTCACGTGCGTCAGGCGAATGCGGCCAAAGCGCTCGTTCATCACGACCGGCGCGATTCCGCGGCGCACCCAGACGCGCAGATCTCCATCGGCCGCATGCTCGGTCTCGCCGCCGGAAAGCTCGGGGACAAGCTTGCCCAAGCTGGGGAACAGCAGGCCAAAGCCATGGTTTTGCGCGGTGATCTCCACACGGCGGCTTACCAGGTTCATAACCGGCTGGTTGCCACCGCGGTGACCGAACTTAAGCTTTTCCATCTGGGCGCCGCAGGCCAGACTGATCATCTGGTGACCAAGACAAATACCAAAGATCGGCACCTTGCCGATCAGCTGCTGCACCTGCTCGTAGGTCTCCACCACGGCGTCGGGGTCGCCGGGGCCATTGGACAAAAAGACGCCGTCGGGATTCATGTCGAGCACCTGCTGGGCAGGCGTGTCCCACGGCACGACGGTAAGGTCGCAGCCGGCGCGGACCAGCCCCTCCAGAATGCCGCGCTTCACACCGCAGTCGTAGGCGACCACTTTGTGACGGGCAGGAGCGGCAGCCGAAAGCGCAAAGTCATGCGTGGCAGGCAGGTCGGCAGCCACAAACTCATGAGGCGCGTGGCAACTTACGATCTTGACCAGGTTCTCGCCTACCAGCGTGGGCGCTGCGGCCAGACGCTCGGCAAGCTCGTCGACGTCGAAGATCTCGGTCGAAATAATGCCCATCTTGGAACCATTGTCGCGCAGGTGGCGCACCAAGGCGCGAGTGTCGACACCCTCGATAGCGACGATGCCGTGAGCGCGCAGGTACTCCGGCACGCTGACGGCCGAGTGCCAGTTAGAAGGCGTGGCGCACATGTCGCGAACGATCATGCCGCGCATGGCCGGAGCGCTCGCAGGGCGCACGGCGTCGCCGGGGAAGGCCGACTGGACGTCGGTCTCGTCGATACCGTAGTTGCCGATCTGCGGATAGGTCATGGTTACGATTTGGCCGGCATAACTCGGGTCGGTCATGACCTCAAAGTAGCCCTCGAGCGAGGTGTTGAAGCAAACTTCGCCGGTCGCGGTGCCCTCGGCGCCGCATGCACGTCCATAAAAAATGGTCCCATCCTCAAGATACAGGATGCAGGGACCGCAGGTGCCCTTGCTGGTTTTGGCCAGCATACGCTGGCAAAGCTCGCTGGGCGCGAAGGTGCGGGCGGCAGCGCCCGCGGTATGGTTGTTCGCCATAATTCTCCTTCCCGGTCTCACAGGACCGGCTTAAAGGTGTGTAGTTAGGCCTCGCGGTATTGTAACCGCAAGCATGCCTCATGGCGTTAATTTCATCGAAATGTTTACGAAATGATAATTATGACTTTCTATGCATAATGATTTTTTAATCCCCGTCCCAAAAAAAATCATCCCGCGGGGCTTGTGGCTCACGCGGGATGATGGCGTCTTATTTTTTCTTGTCCTGCTCCAGCAGTTCGGACGGTGTGCGATCGAGCTTGCCGCCGCGGAAAATCTCGCGGCCATGCAGACGATGTTCCAGGTCACGCTCGGCCTTTTCCTCGTCAATCTTGGTCTGGCTCACCACCGGGTCCTCAATCAACGACGACACCGAGTTCACCTGTTTTTGAATGCGCTCGGCGATGGTGTCATCCATACTCACGATGCGCATCTTCCAGTCGATATTCGTGGCGTTGGATGAGCTCTTGGTCCACACGAACGTCAGGATGGCGCTCTGGTGGCCGTGGGCGGGAAACATGCCAAAGAAGGAATCGTGCTGAATGTTGCTATCCTCGTCGATATAGGCGTGAACGTTATACACCACGCGGTCGATCTTATCGTTGAGCAGCGCGTTGGTCGCAAGCGCCGCGGCCTGGATCTGACCATTGGACAGCAGCTCGAGCTCGTTGGCAGACGATGTGTCCAACACCGTCACCTCGACCGTGCCCGTACGCTCATCGGCTTCATCGACGGTAAAGTCGAGTGGGAACTGCGTAAAGCCGTTGCCCCACTCAAGGCCGCCCTTCAGCGCCGTCGAAACGGTATCGACCGAAACGCTCTCTGACAGGTTGGCGGTGTTCAGACGACGCATCACGCCGTAGCCGACCTGCATGCCCACGATCAACACCAAAATACCGATGACCACGGCCATCGCGGTCTTCGTAATGGTATGGCTCACCTGCGAGCCCGAAGGATCGTCCTCGGACAGCGGGTCGATATGTTTTGCCTGGCTCGCGCGGTCCTCGCTGCGCAGCTGCGCTAGTGCCGCTTTGTCACCGCGCTTGGCCGCAGCCTCCTTCTCACGCATGCGCTCGGTTCGCTTTTTAGCAAGCGTGGGATCCAAGACACCGGATGCATCGATTTCGGAGAATAACTCCGTCACTTCTTCCGGAGTCAAAGGGTTCTTGTCAGCCATAAACTTCCTGTCATATCAATCAGTCGAGCTCGTGCGCACGCGCACCTTCGAACTGCATTCGATAGTAACGGGCATAGGTGCCGCCACGGGCGAGAAGCTCCTCGTGCGTGCCACGCTCCACAACGCGACCATGCTCAACGGTCGCAATCTCATCGGCATGCTTAATGGTCGAAAGACGGTGGGCGATGATAATCGTGGTGCGGCCGCGCGCCAGTTCTTCGAGTGACTCCTGCACCGCCTCCTCGCTCTCGTTATCCAAAGCACTCGTCGCCTCGTCCAAAATCAGGATCTTGGGGTTCTTGAGAAACACACGCGCGATGGCAACGCGCTGCTTCTGTCCGCCCGAAAGACGGCTGCCGCGCTCGCCCACGACCGTGTCATAGCCCTGTGGAAGCGACTCGATAAAGGTATCGATGTTGGCGCGACGGGCGGCCTCGGCGATCTCTCCTGCCGTAGCACCCGGCTTGCCGTAGGCGATGTTCTCGCCGATCGTACCGTCAAATAGATAGACATCCTGCTGCACCAGGCCGATGGCGCGGCGCAGGCTCTGCTGCGTCACATCGCGCACGTCCTGACCGTCGATGCTAATGGATCCGGCAGCCACGTCATAAAAGCGCGGCAGCAGCGAACAGGTCGTGGACTTGCCACCGCCCGAAGGGCCAACCAAAGCGATGGTCTGCCCGGGCTTGATAGACAGATCCATATGGTCGATAACGGGACGCTCGTCGGCATCGCCCTCGCCCAGCTCAACATCCTCGTAGTTAAAGCACACGTCGTGATACTCCACGGCGCCGGCAGTCACCTGCAGATCCGTAGCGCCCGGCTTGTCCTGGATATCCGGCGCGGTCGAGAGCACCTCGTCCATACGCTTAAAGCCGGCGATAGCCTTCTGATACGTTTCGGCCGAATTGACGAGTGTCTCGAGCGGCGTGCAGAACAGCGAAATGTAGAGCGCAAAGGTCGCCATATCGACCGCCTGCAGCTGTCCCTGGGCGACCAGCCAGCCGCCCAGCAGCACCACGATCACGTACAGCACGCCCGAGAGCAGGCCATACGTCGCGGTATAGACGCCCATGGCGTGATACATGTTTTCCTTGGACGAAAGATAGCGATTGTTGGAGGCGCGAAACTTGAAGCGTTCGGTCTCCTCATTGGCAAAGCTCTTGACCACGCGCATGCCCGCCAGCGAATCCTGCAGCTGAGCATTGATGCCGCTGATCTTTTTGCGGTTGTCGCTAAAGACCTCGCGCATGCGCATGTTCTGCCAAAACATGATGACCGCAAACGCCGCCGTCACCACGGCCATGGCGAGCGCCAGCACCGGGGCGATGGTAAAGAGGATCACAAACGAGCCGATAATCTCGATGCCGCAGATGATGATCCACTCGGGCACGTGGTGCGCCGCCTCGCAGATATCGAACAGGTCGTTGACCACACGGCTCATCATGTCGCCCGAGCTGTTGCGATCAAAGTACGCAAAGCTAAAGCGCTCATACTGGTCGAACAGGTCCTCGCGCATCTTGGACTCCATGCGCGCGCCCATCACGTGACCCCAATAGCTCACAAAATAGCGGCAGGCGCAGCGGACGACATACATCAGCACCAAGCCCACCGCGATCATGCCGAGCGCCTGCATAATGGCAGCCTGACCCTGAGTAAATAGCCCACCGGTCAAATTGCGCAGAATAATAGGAAACGCAAGGTCAATGGCAGCAAGCACCAGAGCACAAACAGTATCAGCAACAAAAAGCCCCATCTGGGGCTTGTAATACGAAAGAAACCTCTTAAACATGCAGTCCTCGGAGATAAAACAATAACGTAAGACCCTGGAGCAAATAATCAGTAGTGTTTGCCCCAGGGTCGCCCTCGCTTTTAAAGCTCAGTTCCGCCCAGCCTGTGTGCGATGCTGTCACAGGCCAAGGCGCCTACGACGGTCTTGGCGTCTTCGATCTTGCCGTCGAGCACGGCGTCGATCAGCTCGTGCAGCGGCACCAGGTCCACGTTGACAAACTCATCATCATCGGGGTTGGGCGCATCAAACTCGAGCTTGGTAGCCAAGTAGATGTGGATGATCTCATCGCAAAAACCGCAGGACGTGACAATCGACGTCAAAAAGCGAATACGGCCAGCCCTAAAGCCCGTCTCCTCATGCAGTTCGCGCTTGGCGCAATCGAGCGGGTCCTCGCCTGGATCGAGCTTGCCGGCGGGAATCTCGACCGTCACGCGGTCGATGGCGGTGCGGTACTGACGCACCAGTACGATCTTGCCGCTCTCGGTCAGCGCCACAACGGCCGCCGCACCCGGATGGCGAACGATATCGCGGGCGCTGCGGTGACCGTTGGGCAGCTCAACCTCAAGACGGTGGACGTCGAGGATCTTGCCCTTCCAGGCGCACTCCTCCGAAAGAATCTTCTCGTGCAGATCGGCATCGTGCGGGTCGTCGTCGCCCAGCACCAGCGCCGGCTCGTCAGCGACCTCGCCACCAGGCTCGCCCTCGGCGTGCCCATACATGCGGCTGTCCTCTTCGACGATCTGCGCGTCCACGAGCTCTTCGTTCTTCTCGTCCATCCGTCTCATTCCTCTCGGATTTTAGGCATCCCAGGCGTCGCGACCGCGCAGCGCGCGCAGGCCGATGTCGTGACGCAGGGTCTTGCCCTCAAAATCAATCTTCTCGCAGGCCTCGTAGGCAAGGTTGCGAGCGTTCTCAAACGTATCGCCCAGCGCGGTCACGGCAAGCACACGGCCACCATTGGTCACGAGCTGGCCGTCCACCACGGCAGTGCCTGCGTGGTACACGGTCACGTTCTCCATGGCCTCGGCATCGGCGATACCGGTGATGACCTTGCCCTTCTCGTAGCTGCCGGGATAGCCCGCGCTCGTCAGGACAACGGCCACGGCCCACTCGTCGCGCCAGTCGAGTTCAATCTGATCGAGCTCGCAGTTGGCGCAGGCGAGCATGACCTCGACCAGGTCGTTCTTAAGGCGCGGCAGCACGACCTGCGTCTCGGGGTCGCCAAAGCGGGCATTGAACTCCAGCACCTTGGGGCCGGCAGGCGTGAGCATAAAGCCGCCATACAGGCAGCCGCGGTAGTCGATACCCTCGGCAGCGAGCTCGGCCACGGTCTGCTCCATGACCTTTATCATCGTGGCGTGCTCCTCGTCAGTCACGATGGGCACCGGGCTGTAGACGCCCATGCCGCCGGTGTTGGGGCCCTTGTCGCCCTCGAGCGCGCGCTTGTGGTCCTGCGAGGTGGCCATGGGGCGCACGGTCTTGCCGTCGGTAAAGGCCAACAGCGAGCACTCGGGGCCGGTCAGCATCTCCTCGATGACCACGGTATTGCCGGCATCGCCAAAGGTGCCGCCAAAGCACTCGCGCACGGCCTCCTCGGCCTGCTCAAGTTCGGTCGCCACGATAACGCCCTTGCCCGCGGCAAGGCCGTCGGCCTTGACGACCAGCGGGGCGCCCTGCTCGCGCACCTGTCTCTTATACAGATCTCCGAGCCCACGAGACTAGCGCTCATCTCGTATGCCG
>URNK01000017.1 GCA_900549195.1 uncultured Collinsella sp. | reverse complement strand
GCGCTAGTCTCGTGGGCTCGGAGATGTGTATAAGAGACAGTCCAGATCGGGCTCGCCGTCACCTTTGGCGCCGGCGTTGCAGGCGTCGCTTCGTCTGCCGTGCGCGGCGCCGCATCCCTCACGCTGTTCATTGGGTACGAGAAGGCAGATGGACACCAGCTTCCGCGACTGCGCGTAGGTGCAGACGTCGATGTCGATGTGATACTCCAATTCGTAATGTTCAAGTGGACCACCAAGGCTTGGTCGGGGTCGTGGCCCACACTCCTCGATTCGTGGAATATGTCGGTGAACAATGGCGACCAGTATGTGCTCCAGCGCTCTGAGCTCGCATTGGGTGGAGATACGCCTTATACGTTGGATGCCCGCTTCGGCACGCCCGGCAACATCGAGGCGGGCGGCGTGCCGCAATTTATCGCATCGGCCACCATCGTCACCAACGCCGAGCTGCTCGCACGCGCCGAGGTTAAGGCCACTGCAAGGAATGTCGCGCCTACCGTACGCGATTGGGACCGGTCGGTCACGCGCATTGAGCTCGAGGCGGATGCAGAAAGCGACGACACGGGACAGATCGAGCATTTCGTCCACGCACTGATAGAGAACGACGAAAACGCCGCGCCGATGTATGAGTACACCTATATCGGGCAGGCGACGAACGCCGTTGCTGACCCGAACGCCAACTCTGCCGGCGTGTCGGAGGACGAGCGTGGCGGCATAAAACCCTCGAGCGACAACGTGCTGTTTTCCGGCGTGCTCAGCGAAGTCCACATGAAGCTAACGATGATTGCCGGCGTTGAGTGCCTATTCCGTATCGCCTCGGTGCGCTACGGCGAGAATGGTCGCTCGCGCCTGGTGGTGCATACAAAGACGAACGGCACGTGGTCTGCCCCCACGCCCGTGGACTTTCCCCTTGGGTTTGGCGAGAACGACGTGGAGCGCGACGGCATATACGATTACGACTTCGACGTGGTGGAATATACGGACGGAAGAGGAAACCAGGACGCCTACGTGTTGCTGGTCTCGGGCGAGCGCCGCGACGGCGACAACACCCTTTTCGATACGGCAAGCACAGCCGGCATCCTGTCCGTTGTGCGCCTGCGCATAAGCAACGACGGAGTTCGCGTGGTGTCGCATACGTCATGGCGCAGCATCTCGCGCGGCCGCCTGCAAGAAGATGGCTACCATTGCCTGCAGTGCCCGCGCATCACGGTGGGCAAGACACTGGTCGACGGGCGTCTGTCGGGTGCCTACCTCCACCGCCGCGGAACCACCGCAGAAAAGGCGCTCGGCAGCGAGGCAGAGGTTGCGCTGGAGTGCTTCACCCTGTGGTCGGACGTTTCGGGCGACAGCCTGACCTTCCGCCAAGTTCTCCGCTTTCCGCAGGCACCGTCGAGTATCGAGCTGGGCGAGCCCGAGAATATCAACGGCAAAATGGTGGTGCCCGTTGCATACGAAACTGCAAACGGTTGTGGCTGCGCATCGTATGCCGTGATCGGCCAGTCCATCGCGGGTTGGGGCGTTATACCGCCAGATGCCACAGTACCCCACGCGGTGCCGTGGCCACAACATTCGGGCTTTTTGGCAACCGTCAACGAGCAACTGCAGCATATTACTTGGACGCGAGGCGCATCGGCATTTGCAACGCAGCCCGTGGGTGCCGCAGGCTGTGGCCCGGCATCGTTTAGCGTAAGCAACAACGGCAGGTGCGTGCTCTATGTAGAGAACACCGATGGCAAGGTAGGACAAACCTACGACGAAGAAGGCAACCCGGTAGCAGTGATGGGCAAGCACTTCCGCATCTTCGCCAGTACCTTGGCAGGAGATTTGTTTACAGAGCCGTTCGTGATGTGCGAGCTAGACCATCCCGTCGATCAGATAACGACATTTTTGACGTCGGGAGGCATGCTCTCCGCGCTCGCCACGCACATTGTGAGCGCGGAGAAGAGCGAGGCAGAGCTGCACGGCATCGAAGTGCCCTTGGTGGCGTGTGCCACTCCGACGGGTGCGGTCGCTACCTCGGGCGCGGTGGTGCCCGGAGCAGCAGGTGAATCCTTTATGGTCACGGTGCGAAACGACGGCAACACCTTGCTGACCGCCGGCACGATCGATCTGTACCGAGAGGGCTCCAGCCAGCCGTTCTCCAGCGCATCCATCGGACTCGGAGTGAATGCACGTATGGCTTCGATCTACGATCCAGAGCTTGCCGAGGACGCTTCGGCTAACGACATGGCACACGTGAAGTACGCGCTCGAGACGCTGGGCACGCATTTTGCAACGCACCCGCTGGTAGCCGACAACGGCAACGCCGTGCTGGCACCGGGTTGCACGGCACAGTTTCGCATGAACTTCGCCATCCCCGAGAGTTGGAGCGACGAAGTGGGCAAACGCGTAACGCTGTATGCGAAGGCGCGTAATCTGGTGGCGCTCGATCCCGTAACGCTCGAGGAAATTCGACCGGGCGCAAACTCGGCGCTGGGTGCCATACTGCACGAGCTTCATGCGCCCGACGCGGCATGCGAACGCTCAGAAGTTCAGGTCGGCGTATGCGACAGCGCGGATACGACAGGACTTCACGACGCCCCGATGACAGCTGACGGCGATGGTGGCTCGAGCGGCGGCGGTACTGACGGGGGCGGCGGCTCCGGCGGAAGCAGCTCCGGCAGTGGCAAGGACCACGGCAATAACAAGCGCTCCGGAAAAGCGGGCGCGCTTGCGGGCACGGGCGATGCCAACGCTCCCCTCACGGCAGCCGCTGCAACACTCGCCGCGGCAGGCGCCGGCCTCGTCGCCTACAGCGCCCGCCGCACGGCGCTCGAGATCGACACCGCCAATGAGGCCAATTCGGATAGGCCTCGCTAGCTCCTAGTTACCTTTGTGAGAGACGCCGACTCGGCTCATCGAACATCAAAATGGGCTGGTTCTGGATACCCAGAGCCAGCCCATTACGCATTAGATGTCGTCAGAGGAGTCGAGTTCTGCCTCGAGCTTGGCACGCCGTCTTTTCGCCAACAATCCGCACGACACGTCTTCGACAGCGTATCCAACCGCAAACGCAGCAAGACACATTCGGCCGTCTTCAAACTTACTCGCACAAAACCGACTCGGTTTTGTGCGAGTAAGCTCTTTACAGCCTAAGTTCGAACGATTGTTCGATGGATTTCGTGTTGGTTGGAATCGTCTGTGGGCTGGGCTATGCTACCTTGACTATCTATATGACTAAAACGCAGCAAAGGAACACCGAGAGAGCGAGTATGGCAAAAAACACCGCAAACTATGGTAACGACAGTATCCGCCAGCTCAAGGACGAGGAGCGCGTACGCCTGCGCCCCGCCGTTATCTTTGGCTCGGACGGACTCGACGGTTGTGCGCATGCCGCCTTTGAGATCCTGTCCAACGCCGTTGACGAGGCGCGCCAGGGCTACGGCAAGCTCATCACCCTTACCGCCTTTCGCGATGGCTCCATTCAGGTAGAGGACAACGGCCGTGGCTGCCCGCTCGACTGGAACCCTTCCGAGAAGCGCTTTAACTGGGAACTCGTCTTTTGCGAGCTCTATGCCGGCGGCAAATACAATAACAACCAGGGCGGCGACTACGACTTCTCGCTCGGTACCAATGGCTTGGGCTCGTGCGCAACCCAATACGCCTCCGAATACATGGATGTCACGGTCTGGCGCGATGGCAACAAATACTCCCTGCACTTTAAGAAGGGCAAGGTCGTCGGCGCCAAAAAGAAGGCACTCGAGATTGAGCCCAGCGACGAGGACCGCACCGGCACCACCATCAAGTGGCGTCCCGATCTTGAGGTCTTTACCTCGATTAGCATTCCCCACGAGTGGTATCGCGAGACCATGCGCCGCCAGGCCGTGGTCAACGCCAACGTGACCTTCCGCCTGCGCATCGAGGGTGACGATGGCGAGTTTTCCGAAGAGGATTTTTGCTATCCCAAGGGCATCGAGGACTACGTGCTCGAGAAGGTCGGTACCGACTACCTTACCGAGCCCTTCTTTATCGAGGCCGACCGTCGCGGTCGCGATCGCGAGGACCTGCCCGATTACAATGTAAAAATCACTGCTTGCATGTGCTTCTCGCGCACTTTCATGATGCAGGAGTACTACCACAACTCATCGTGGCTCGAGAACGGAGGCTCGCCCGAGAAGGCTGCCCGCAGCGCCCTCACCAGCGCCATCGATGCTTACATTAAGCAACAGGGCAAGTACAATAAAAACGAGAGCGGCATTAAGTGGCAAGACGTCCAGGACTGCCTAGTGCTGGTGACCAACTGCTTCTCCACCCAGACGTCCTACGAAAACCAGACCAAGAAGGCCATCAACAACCGCTTTATCCAGCAGGCCATGACGGCATTCTTTAAGGAGCGCCTCTCGACTTACTTGATCGAGAACAAAGACGCTGCCAACAAGATCGTGGAGCAGGTGCTCATCAACAAGCGCTCGCGCGAGAACGCCGAGAAGACGCGCCAGAGCATCAAGACCAACCTGCAGCAGAAGACCGATATGGCCAACCGCGTGCAGAAGTTCATCGACTGCCGCTCCAAGGACAAGACCCGTCGCGAGATCTACATCGTAGAGGGCGACTCGGCAGCAGGCGCCATTCGCACGTCGCGCGATGCCGAGTTCCAGGGTGTTATGCCCGTCCGCGGTAAGATCCTCAACTGCCTGAAGGAGGACTATCCGCGCATCTTTAAGTCCGACATCATCATGGACCTCATGCGCGTGCTGGGCTGCGGTGTGGAGATCAAGGACAAGCGCATCAAGAACCTCGGCGCCTTTGACCTGGACAACCTCAACTGGAACAAGGTCATCATCTGTACGGACGCCGACGTCGACGGGTACCACATCCGCACGCTCGTGCTCACCATGCTCTACCGTCTGGTGCCCACGCTTATCGACGAGGGCTACGTGTATATCGCCGAGTCGCCGCTCTACGAGATCAACTGTAAAGAGAAGACCTACTTTGCCTACACCGAGCTCGAGAAGAACGGCATCCTCAAGGAGATCGGCGACCAGAAATGCTCCATCAACCGCTCCAAGGGTCTTGGTGAAAACGATCCGGACATGATGTGGCTCACCACCATGAACCCCGAGACGCGCCGTCTGATCAAGGTGGAGCCCGAGGACGTCACCAAGATGGAAACCATGTTCAACCTGTTGCTGGGCAACGACGAGGCGGGCCGTAAGCGCCACATCTCCGAGCACGGCAAGGAATACCTGGACCAGCTGGACCTGCAGTAGCAGCAAATCGATAACGACGGCCCATAAGAAGTTCAAGAGGAAATCGTGGCAAAGAAGAAGACGAAGAACCAGCCAAAGAAAAAGCAGGTCAACGCCGAGAACGTCATCGGCCTGCACTCCGAGGTCACCGATCAGCCGATCACGCAGACGCTCGAGGTCAACTACATGCCCTACGCCATGAGTGTCAATGTCTCGCGTGCGTTCCCCGAGATCGACGGCTTTAAGCCCTCGCACCGCAAGTTGCTCTACACCATGTACAAAATGGGTCTGCTCAAGGGCGAGCGCCAGAAGAGCGCCAACATCGTGGGTCAGACTATGAAGCTCAACCCGCACGGCGATGCCGCGATCTACGAGACGATGGTGCGCCTGGCAACCGGCAACGAGGCACTGCTCGCCCCCTTCGTGGAGTCGAAGGGCAACTTTGGCAAGTATTATTCGGGCGACCTGAGCTACGCCGCCTCGCGTTATACCGAGGCCAAGCTCTCCCCCATCAGCGCCGAGATCTTCAAGGACATCGACAAGGACCCGGTCGACTTCGTTGACAGCTACGACGGCGCCATGAAGGAGCCGCGCCTGCTGCCCACCACGTTCCCCAACATCCTCGTCTCGGCCAACAAGGGCATCGGCGTCGCCATGGCATCCGACATCTGCGGCTTCAACCTCAACGAGGTCTGTGCTGCCACGATGCACTACCTCAAGGATCCCGACTGCGACCTGCTCGAGTACATGCCCATGCCCGACTTCTCGACCGGCGGCGAGATCATCTACCGCCGCGAGGAGATGGAGAAGATCATCGAGACCGGCCTTGGCAGCTTCCAGATTCGCTCCCGCTGGCGCTGGATTCCCGAAGAGCGCATCATCGAAGTGTACGAGATCCCCTACACCACCAAGACCGATGTCATCATCGAACGCATCGTCAAGCTCTCCAAGGAGGGCAAGGTCAAGGAGATCGCCGACATCCGCGACGAGACCGACCTCTCGGGCTTGCGCATCGCCATCGACCTTAAGCGCGGCGTCGACCCCGACAAGCTCATGGCCAAGCTCTATCGCTCGACCACGCTGCAGGATTCGTTCTCGTGCAACTTCAACGTGCTGGTCGATGGTTACCCTCGCGTTATGGGCGTGCGCCAGATCCTGCACGAGTGGGTCAAGTGGCGTATTGAGTCCACGCGTCGCCGCATTAACTTTGACCTGGGCAAAAAGTCCGAGCGCCTGCACCTGCTGCACGGCCTCGAGGCGATCTTGCTCGACATCGACAAGGCCATCGCCATCATCCGCGGCACCAAGCTCGAAGCCGAGGTCGTGCCCAACCTTATGAAGGGTTTCGACATCGACGAGACCCAGGCCGAGTTTGTTGCCGAACTTAAGCTCCGTAACATCAACGAGGAGTACATCCTCAACCGCACCAAGGACATTGCCAAGCTCGAGGGTGAGATTGCCGAGCTTGAGGAGATTCTCTCGAGCGAAGACAACATCAAGAAGGTCATCAGCGACGAGCTGGCCGCGGTCAACAAGAAGTATGTGATGCCGCGCCGCACGGGCAGGATCGAGCCCCATGAGGTCATCGAGGTAAGCTTGGAGCCCGAGGTCGAGGAGTACCCGGTCACTATCATGCTCTCGCGCGATGGCTACCTTAAGAAGATGACGGACCGCGTGCTCAAGAAGGCGACCACGCTCAAGTACAAGGACGGCGATAAGCCCTTTATCGAGTTCCCGTCTTCCAACACGCACGAGCTGCTCGTGTTTACCAACAAGAGCCAGGTATACAAATGCAAGGTTGCGGCGTTTGAGGACACCAAGTCGGCCCAGCTGGGCTCGTACCTGCCCACCGATCTTGAGATGGAACCCGACGAGAGCGTCATCTGGGTCATCGACCCCGAGGACTACAAGGCCGACGTGCTGTTTGTCTTTGAGAACGGCCGCGTGGTGCGCGTCGCACTTTCTGGATACGTCACCAAGACCAACCGCAAGCGCCTCAAAAACGCCATCTACGGCGGTAGCAAGCTGCTGTATGCACAGGTGCTCAAGGAGGATCGCGACCTCGCACTGGTCTCGAGCGACTATCGCCTGATGAACTTCAACACGTCGCTGCTCAAGACCAAGACGACCACTAACACGCAGGGCGTCCAGGCCTTTACGGCCAAGAAGGGTCGCTCGGTCACCACCGTCGGCACGACCGAAGAGATTCTTGGCGCCGGCGTCTCGGCCGAGAAGTTCACCGCGCAGAGCCTCCCCTCTGCCGGTGCCCTCATGAAAGAAAACGACATGCCGAGTCTGTTTGACTAGGTACTACGGCAACGAGATCGTTAGATACTTCGCAAAGCGACGAGGCCCGGAACGCAACGGCATTGCGCCCGGGGCTCGTCGTTTTTCTTCTCAACTATTTTTTAACGCAGATAAATTGATTTCTGCTTATTTTTCTGCGTAAAAAATGTCAGCGCCACTGCTTCGATGCCCTTTGGTCAGTCGTTAGCAAAACTTGCAATAGTTGGCAAAACTTGCAAAAATTAGCAAAACTTGCAAAGGAGCTACCATGAAGTACAGCAAGAACCCCTTTACCCCGACGTTCGGAAGCGTCCCTCCCTTTCTAGCGGGTCGCGAGCATATCCTGCGTGACATCAACCGTGGCTTTATCAACGGCCCGGGAGATCCCAACCTGTCAACCATTTTTACTGGCGCAAGGGGAACGGGCAAGACGGCGCTTCTCTCGCTCCTTTCAGAAACGGCGCTTGAACACGGCTGGATCGCAGCAAATGTCTCCGCCATGCCAGGCATGCTCGAAGATATTATCGAGCGAACCAAAGAAGCCGCAGATAGTTACCTCTCACAGCCTCACGCGCGCATAAACGGTGTTCAAATTGGCCCAGTGGGCATCGATTGGACATATGCTCAAGAGGCTCAGGGCAACTGGCGCACGCGCATGAATGGCATCTTTAAGCAACTCGAAAAACATGACATCGGACTTCTCATCACCATCGATGAAGTCACCGTCGATCTCGAAGAAATGCTTCAATTTGCCTCTGTTTACCAGCACTTTGTACGCGAAGGTAAAAAAGTTGCCCTACTCATGGCAGGACTGCCCTACAAGGTATCGGCGTTGCTGCGTAACGATTCCGTCTCGTTCCTCAGGCGTTCCCAATATCATCAGTTGGGACGAATCACTGACGTTGAAATTGCAAACGCATTCCGCAAAACCGTTGAGGCTGGAGGCCGCTCAATCACGCCAGAAGCGCTCGAAGATGCCGTGAAGGCCGTCGACGGATTTCCCTATATGATGCAGCTCGTCGGATATCGCACATGGGATGTTTCGGAGAACTCGCCCAAAATCAGCGCACCTGATGTACAGCAGGGTTCTCTGCTTGCCCGCATGGAGCTGCGCGATCGAATTCTCGAAACGACCTATCGGGAGCTTTCCGATAAAGACATTGAGTTTTTGCTCGCGATGCTGCCCGATTCTGGCCCCAGCAGGGTCTCGGAGATAGCCAAACGCATGGGCGTCGCCAGCAACTACGCAAGCCAATACAAACGCCGCCTCCTCGAGGACGGCGTCATCGGGGAACGTGGACGTGGACTCGTTGGTTTTGACATCCCCGCGTTCAGGGAGTTCCTGAGCGAGAAAGTCTCCTAGCACGCGGAGATTGTCCACAAGGGCAACGGTGCATGGCAATCAACGATTCACCCGGCAAGGACGGCAAGTACTTCCAATAACGCTGATTGCCATGCGTTCTTCTTGCCCTTAGGCGAGCTTGCGAGCGAGCTCTCGCACCTCTTCCAACTTGGGCGACGATGCCATGCTGTCGCGCTCGGTCATACCGCTGATGGTGACAATGCCCTGATCCTCCCACTTGCAGTACGCGCATGTGGACTTGTACATAGCAATCGCCGCATCATAGACGCCCTCGCTGTGGCTATCGAGCAAAAGGGCCGTCTTGGTGAACGGGAAGCCCGTAGCACCGAAGGCGTACAGGCGGTCGATGGCGGCCTTCTCCTGCGCAGTGATATCAAACCAGTAGATGGGCGAAGCGAAGACAACCATGTCGGCGTCTTTCAGCGACTCGATCACCTTGGCCATGTCATCCTTCTGCACGCAAGTGCCCTCGTGGGCGAAACAATACTGACACCCCAGGCAACCAGCGATTTTCTTACTGGCAACGCGGATGACCTCGACCGTATGGCCGGCCTCGCGCGCGGTCTCGGCAAACGCCTCGACCATGGTGTCGGTATTGGCGCCCTTGCGCGGGCTACCACTCAATACAACGATATTCATAGAAATCTCCCTCCTTCATGCCGCAGGCGCGCGGCATATTTTTTGTTTTAACCAAAACGGATAGAGTTATTCAATCGCCTCGTTTCAGCTACTCCCACTCTTTATAAGAATCGTTGCTGGGGGCTTGGTATTGAATCATGGCACGCCTTACTTCAGATACTCCTCAAAGAATGCCTTCAGCTTTTCAAACGGAATGATGTCCGTCTGATCGTAAAGGTCGGTGTGGTTGGCGCCGGGGATAATGAGCAATTCCTTGTTGTCCCCCGTCAGCTTGCCGTACGCGGTTTCGCTGAAATAGCGGGAGTGCGCCTTCTCGCCATGCACCAGCAACACGGCAGAGCGGATCTCGCCGGCGTACTGCAAAATCGGCATATTCAAAAAGGACAGCGAGGACGTCACGCTCCAGCCACCGTTGGAGTTCAGGCTGCGGGGATGGTAGCCTCGCGGAGTTTTGTAGTAGGCATAATAGTCCGCTACAAACTGCGGCGCATCCTCCGGTAGCGAATCGACCACGCCGCCCGCCAGCGCATAGCTGCCGTTTTTATAGTCCTCGGTGCGCTGCGCGTTCAGCGCTTTCCGCTTATCAAAGCGTGCCTGCTCGGAATCCTCGGCGTCAAAATAGCCGTTTGCGGTCACGCGGGTCATGTCGTACATGGTCATAGCAGCAGTGGCCTTGATACGGGTATCGATGGCCGCGGCGTTAATCGCCATGCCACCCCAACCGCAGATACCGATGATGCCGATACGCTCCGGGTCGACACTTTCCTGCACAGAGAGGAAATCCACCGCTGCACAGAAGTCCTCGGTGTTGATGTCCGGCGATGCTACATAGCGGGGCGTGCCGCCGCTCTCGCCGGTATAGGACGGGTCAAAGGCAATTGCAAAAAAGCCCAGCTCCGCCATTTTCTGCGCATACAGACCGGAGGACTGCTCCTTCACCGCGCCAAAAGGGCCGCTGACGGCGATGGCGGGCAGCTTGCCTTCCGCGTTCTTAGGCACGTAGACGTCAGCCACCAGCGTGATGCCGTATCAGTTATGGAAGGTCGCCTTGCTGTGCTCAACCTTGTCGCTTTTGGGGAATACTTTGTCCCATTCCTGCGTCAGATTCAACTGTTCCATACCTAAACCTCCTTGTCAGTCGCTTTAAGGTATTGCTCGTCGTCCACGGGCTCCAACCACTCGTTGGAGGCCTCCTCGCCCGGAACCTCCACCGCGAGATGGGAGAACCAGCTGTCGGGCGCCGCACCGTGCCAGTGCTTTACGCCTGCGGGAATATTTACTACATCGCCGGGGCACAGCTCCTGTGCCGGTTTGCCCCATTCCTGGTAAAACCCTCGGCCAGCCACGCAGACGAGGATCTGCCCGCCGCCGCTTTTGGCGTGATGGATGTGCCAGTTGTTGCGGCAGCCGGGCTCAAACGTCACGTTGTAAACGCCGACTTGCTCGGTGGAAAGGGGTGAGAGGTAGCTTTGACCGATAAAGTACTTCGCAAATGCGTCGTTGGGGGCACCGATGGGAAACGCCATCTCGTTTTGGTGCTGCGCCTTTGCGTCGGCAGCGTCTTCGTCCGCCCAGACCTCCTTCGCCATGCGGAAGGCCGCCCATGCCTTGGACCATCCCGCGTAAAACGCCGCATGCGTAAGGATTTCCGCTATCTCAGCCCTGGTCACGCCATTGTTCTTTGCGGACATCAGATGATATTGGAACGAAGAGTCCGTCAGCCCCTGTGCCATCAAGGCAACCACCGTCACCACGCTGCGGTCTCGAAGGGAAAGCCCGTCTTCTCGGCTCCACACCTCGCCGAACAGCACATCATCATTGAGCTGAGCGAATTTGGGAGCGAAGTTCCCCAGGGCATCCCTGCCCGCTGTCTGCTTAACCGTCATGTTTGATTCCTCCTGTCGATGGTTTTGAGTGCAAAACCGCTTCCGCGCGGTCAAGCTGCCCGCCTAGATCCCTATGCCCATTCGTCGCGCCTGCTCAAGGGCGGGGTGCCCGGCGATTACGGAACACCCCTTGCGCTCCCAATTTATATTGACGAGAATGAAGGTAATACCTAAAGCTGACTTTAGGTCAAGGAGTAAATTCCGATTTATCCGGAGGGACCATGTACACAATCGGACAGGTGGCGGAGATGTTCGGTCTGCCCGTTTCCACGCTGCGTTATTACGACAAGCAGGGATTGTTCCCGGGGCTGGAACGGACATCCGGCATTCGCCGATTCGGCGATACGGAACTCGAGTCGCTTCGAGTCATTGAATGCTTAAAGAAGGCTGGGATGGAGATTAAGGACATCCGACTGTTCATGGAATGGTGTGCGGAGGGCCCATCGACATATCCCAAGCGCAAGGCCATGTTCGAGGAGCGGAAGGCCCACATGGAGTCGGAGATCGCGAAGATGAACCGCGCGCTGGATATGTTGAAGTTCAAATGCTGGTACTACGAGCAGGCGATCCAAGATGGAAACGAGGATAGAGTGAAGGCGCTGATTCCCGACAATTTGCCGGAAGAAATCAAAGATACCTACGATAACGCCCACGCTCAATAATGCCGCCCGATGCTCAAGGGCTTAGGCAAGGAGTCGTTTAGGCAGACATGCAAAAAGAAAGCCTCCGAACAGAAGGTTCGGAGGCTGTTATTCCCGTTATTTCGCTGATGGCTTTGCTCTATGGCGACGCCGAAACAACATCAGGCGGTACTCGACGGTATCAAAACGCGAGTTCAGAAGCCAATTCCCGTTATTCCCATAGGCATAAGCGCATCTGTTCGCGATTGCCTATCGATGCTTTGCCTCGAGCACAGCAGACACCGCATCGAGGAACTCCCGCACATGGTCTGCGGGGTGCGACGAATGAAGCAGCCCGTAAGACACGAGACAGTCCCAATCGGTAGGGACGGTTTTGAGCATGGGGTGGACGTTGGCCCACAACGGCAGCGTCGCAAGCGCGAGGTCCTCGTTCGCGCCGCGATTGAACACCTCCGCCCGATATTGCGGGAAGTCTACGAGCGCGATTTGAGGATGATGCAAGAGTATCTCGTCGCGCACGCGGTCGATTTCGGCGTTCCAGCCCCGGCGTATAAGCATAAGACTGTGATTGTGGAGGTCGTCGAATGTGACGATGTCGCGTTTGGCGAGTTCGCTGTCGACGGGAACGGCGCACCAGAGCGGCTCGCGCGAAAGCTCGAGGCCCAGGCACCCGCGCTCTTTAAGAAAGGCATCGTCGAAAATCCCCGCCACGATATCCATGTCTTGCCCGAGGTTCGCCAAACCGCGCGCCGCCGAGGGTGTGTTTTCAAACGTGACCACCTGAAGGCTCATGCCAGGGCAACGTTCCTTCACCTTCGGCCACAGCTTCGTGAGCGGCGTGCTGGGCGTCATGAGCGACACTCCCACGCGGATGATGCGCTTTTCTCCACGCTCGGCGACGCGGGCGCGTGCGATTGATTCTTGAGAGTACTGCACGATATGGCGGGCGTCGGCGAGCAGCGACCTGCCTGCTCGCGTAAGCGAAAGCCCCTGATGCGATCGGTGGAACAGCGTAAGGCCTAGCCGCGACTCCAGCAGGTTCATCTGCTTGATGACGGCCGTGGGCGTGATGAAGGACTCTTGTGCCGCCTTGGAGAAGCTGCCCGCCTCCGCCACGCGGATGAAAGTGTCAAGCTGTGGGTTGTACATCGATCCTCCTGTCACGCATTATGTGCCGTATATACCCCATGGTTATATCCATCATTCCAACGTGAACTTCTCGCACGTCAGTAAACGCCGTAGCCTTGTATTCGAAAAGTCACCATTAAGGAGGAGACCATGGAGTATCTGAAGCTCAACAACGACGTAGAGATGCCCATCGAGGGTTTGGGCACCTTCCTCATGACCCCGGCCGAGGCCGAGGCGGCCGCAACCGCCGCGCTCACGGCTGGCTACGAGCACATCGACACCGCCAACGCCTACATGAACGAGCGCGCCGTAGGCCGTGCCATCGCCAAGAGCGGCGTCGCGCGCGACAAGATCTTCGTCTCCACCAAGCTTTGGCCGAGCGTCTACGACGCGGGCATGTCGGCGGTGGACGCCACGCTCCAGCGCCTGGGGCTCGACTACGTCGACATGCTCATCCTGCACCAGCCGGTAGGCGACTACCTGGCCGCGTGGCGCACGATGGAAGAGGCGTACCGCGCAGGCAAGGTGCGCGCCCTCGGCCTCTCCAACTTCCCGCAAGACAAGATCGCCGAGGTCATCGAGGTCGCCGACATCAAGCCGCAGCTCGTGACCGTTGAGTGCCACCCCTACCACGCCCAGCGCGGTCCGCGCGCCTACCTCGCGCCGTACGGCACGGTGATCGAGGCGTGGTACCCGCTCGGCCACGGCGACAAAGGTCTTCTGGAGGAGCCCGTCTTCGTCGCTCTCGCCGAGAAGTACGGCAAGACCCCGGCCCAGGTGATCCTGCGCTGGCACGTGCAGATGGGCACCTCCATCATCCCCGGCTCCAAGAACCCCGCCCACATCGCCGACAACGCGAACATCTTCGACTTCTCCCTCACCGAAGACGAGATGGCCGAGATTGCCAGGCTCGACGGGACCATGACCTACTACACCGCCACTGAGGAAGCACTCGAGGGCTACCTGGCCATGCGCCCCGATTTCGACGCGCAGGAGTAGCGCTCAGACGATAACGGACCAACCAAGCCGCCGCCGAGGACCAGTCGGCTGTCGAGAACGAGCCCGCCGCAGTGCCCGCTGCAGACGGCAACGTCCTCGTGGCCTACTACTCGGCACAGGGCCACACCGCTGTCGTAGCTCAGGCCATCGCCGACGAGCTCGGCGCCGATCTCTTTGAGGTGACACTTAGAACCCGCGGGTTATAACACCGTGCGCACCCCAGCGTTATAGAACCCTCACCAACGGAAACTTCCGCCGACGCGGCTCCCCTCGTATGGTGGATACGTCAAGTTGCGAGAAAGGAAGGCACCATGAACTACATCACCTTGAACAACGGCGTCAGGATGCCGCAGCTCGGCTTCGGCGTGTACCAGATCCCGGACGCCGCGGAATGTCAGCGCGCCGTGGAGGACGCACTCTCGGTCGGCTACCGGCTGCTCGACACGGCCGCGAGCTACGGCAACGAAGAGGCGGTCGGGGCCGCCATTCGTGCGAGCGGCCTGCCGCGCGACGAGGTGTTCGTGACGACCAAGCTGTGGATGTCGGATGTGAGCTACGAGGGGGCCAAGCGCGGCTTCGACGCGTCGCTCAAGCGGCTGGGGCTCGACTACGTCGACCTCTACCTCATCCACCAGCCGTTCGGCGACGTCTTCGGCGCGTGGCGCGCCATGGAGGAGCTCTACGAGCAGGGCGTTATCCGCGCCATAGGCACAGCTAACTTCTACCCCGATCATCTCGCAAACCTCATCTCGTTCAACCGCATCGCCCCCGCCGTGAACCAAGTCGAGTGCAACGTGTTCTTCCAGCAGCGCGAGGCGCAGGAGTACATGGTCGGCAAGGAGGTAGCCATGGAGGGCTGGGCGCCCTTTGCGGAGGGCAGAAACGACCTCTTCCGCAACGAGGTCCTCGCTCGCATCGGCGAGGCGCACGGCAAGACGGTCGCCCAGGTCGTGTTGCGCTGGCTGCTGCAGCGCGGTGTGGTCTGTATCCCTAAGAGCACGCACCGCGATCGCATGGAGCAAAACTTCGACGTCTTCGACTTCGCGCTGGGCGACGACGAGATGGTCGCCATCGCCGCGCTCGACACCGGGCGCAGCGCGTTCTTCGACCACCACGACCCCGCCACCATCGAATGGATGTCCGGGCTCGTGCGCAACGTGTAGCCGAGCGGTCAGACCGCACTGATAACTTACTAGGAGGAATTGCCATGAACTCATTCACGTACGACTACCCGGTCAGGAACTACTTCGGCGAGGGGGCCATGGACCAGGCGCTCGACGCCGAGATGGGTGCCATGGGCAAGACAGTGATGCTCGCCTACGGCGGAGGCTCGGTCAAACGAACCGGCGTCTACGGCCACGTGGTCGATAAGCTCACGAGCGTGGGCAAGCGCGTGGTGGACTTCGGCGGCATCATGCCCAACCCGACCTACGAGAAGTGCCAGGAAGGCGCCGCGCTCGCACGCGAGGAGCAGGTCGACTTCATTCTCGCCGTCGGCGGCGGGTCGGTCTTCGACTGCTGCAAGGTGGTCTCCGCGCAGGCGATGCTTGACGACGACATCGAGACGTTCGAGCACGTCGACGGCAAGATGCCGAGCTCGTTCATCCCCATGGGCTGCATCGTTACGCTCTCCGGCACGGGTGCCGAGCAGAACAACGGCGCCGTCATCACCAACGAGGAGACGCACGTGAAGGGCGCCTATCTGGGGGCGATGCCCATGTGGGCGGCGCTCGACCCGGCACTCACGCTCACCGTACCGCACGCGCAGTTCATGAGCGGCGCGTTCGACACGCTCTCGCACTGCATGGAGAGCTATTTCGGAAGTCCGCGCGGGTGCAATGTCACCGACGACATCAACCTCGCCATCCAGCGTAACGTCATCCGCAACATGCGGATTATCGCGGACGACGACCAGAACCTCGATGCCAGAAGCGAGCTCGTATACGACTCCGCCATGGCCGAGAACGGCGTGCTCAAGATCGGCAAGTCAACGGACTTCCAGGCCCACATGATCCAGCACCAGTACGGCGCGTACACCCACACCAACCACGGAATGGGCCTCGCGGTCATCCACCCTGCGCTCTACCGCCACCTGGCCCCCGAGGCGCCCGCGCAGTTCGCCCGCTGGGCGCGCGAGGTGTGGGGCGTCGACGGCGAGGGCAAAGACGACCTTACGGTGGCGCTCGAAGGCATCGACCGCCTGCAGACGTTCATCGGCGAGATTGGGCTTCCCACGAGCTTCGCCGAGATGGGCTCCGACGCGTCCGACGAGACGCTGCACCTGTCTCTTATACACATCTGACGCTGCCGACGACTCCTTACGT
>URNK01000016.1 GCA_900549195.1 uncultured Collinsella sp. | reverse complement strand
CGCCCGTACTGCGGCTCTGACGCTGGCGCTCGTGGCGCCGTTGCGCGAGTGCATGGCCCGTGAGAATGCCGCCAACGTGTTCGATGGCATCGAGATGCCGCTCGTTCCGGTACTTGCCAAGATGGAGCGCGCGGGCATGCTCGTGGACCCCGACCGTCTGCACAGTCTGTCCGAGGGTCTGGCGACCCAGATTACCGAGGTTGAGCGCAGTATTCGCGACCTGGCGGGTGACGAGACCTTTAATATTGGCAGTCCTATGCAGCTGTCGCATGTGCTCTTTGATGTGATGGGGCTTCCGACCAAGGGCCTCAAGAAGACTAAGCGCGGCTATTATTCGACCAACGCCAAGGTACTGAGCGACCTTGCGCGTGACCACGAAATCGTGCGTCTGATTTTGGACTGGCGTGAGAAGTCTAAGATCAAGTCCACCTATCTGGACACGCTGGGCCCGCTACGCCGAGGCGACGGCCGCGTACACACTACGTACAACCAGACCATCACGGCAACGGGGCGTCTGTCCTCGAGCGACCCGAACCTGCAGAACATCCCGACGCGCTCTGAGCTGGGCCGTACCGTCAAGACGGCGTTTTCGGCAGGCGAGGGAAGCGTCTTTTTGGCGGTGGACTACTCGCAGATCGAGCTGCGTCTGCTCGCGCATCTCTCGGGTGACGAGCACTTGGTGCGCGCCTTTAACGAGGGCGAGGACTTCCATGCCGAGACGGCGGCGCGCGTGTTTGGTGTGCCGGTGTCCGAGGTAACGCCCGATCTGCGCAGTCGCGCCAAGGCCGTGAACTTTGGCATCGTGTATGGTCAGCAGGCCTACGGCCTGTCGCAGTCGCTGCATATCTCGATGGCCGAGGCGCGCGACATGATCGACCGCTACTACGAGGCCTACCCGGGCGTGCGTACGTTCCTCGACAACGTGGTGGCGCGCGCCAAGCAGACGGGCTACGCCGAGACCATGTACGGCCGCAGACGCCATATTCCGGAGCTCAAGGCCAAAAACCCGCAACTCCGCGGCTTTGGCGAGCGCACGGCTATGAACCACCCCATGCAGGGAACCGCCGCCGACATCATCAAGATCGCGATGGCCCGCGTAAGCCGCCGCCTGGAAGAAGAAGGCTTTGCCGCCCATATGATTCTGCAGGTGCACGACGAACTGGACTTTGAGTGCCCCGTCGATGAAGTCGAGCGCCTAACCACCATGGTCCGCGACGTCATGGAACACGTAGTAGACCTACGCGTACCCCTAATCGCCGAAGCCAGCACCGGCATAACCTGGGCCGACGCCAAATAGGGAAGCAACCACAGTTCCAAAGTAACCAAAAACAGAAGGACGCCCCTTATCAACAAGGAGCGTCCTTCGTTCAATTAAATTCAGTCAAAGTATCTAGGCGCCAAGACGCCACCCAGACGGCGAGCAAGTCACCCAAGGACCTGGCCGGGCGAGGCGGGTAAGTTTTTCGTAGATTCCGCACGAGCCGGAAAGCACTTAATGTGCTTTCCGTGCGAGCAGGACTGTTCGCAGTAGCAAACTAAAGGCCAAGGGGCCCAGTCAACCTATCAGCAGCGATTACTCAGCAGCTAGTTGAATTTGAAGATCTTTGAGGCAAGACGGTATAGGCCGAGTGTGGTTTTGTCTCCGGCCCGTCCGCGCAGATTGGTGAAGAACCCGACCACGCCGTAGCGGGCACGACGATACATGCGCTCGTCGTAGGCCTTCAAATCATTCCACAGCGTCTTTAGGCGCTCGTCGGCGCAATCTTCCTCGGAAAGCTTGGTGAGCACCGAGCAGATCGCCATCATCATGGTGAAGTAGCCCATCATGTACGAACGCAGGCGCGACGACTCAACATCGCTGTACAGGTGGTACGACTCCATCATGATGCGCGTAACACGGAACTGCTGGTCCAGACGCTTGACCATCGTTGCCTCGTTGACACTCTGGCCTTCGCGACCGATAAAGTAGCGGTAGAGGTCGATGTCGGCGTAGTACATGGTCTTGCAACGCGGCAGCGGCACGTAGGCGTAGATGTTGTCCACATAGAACGTGTGCGGCGGCATGGGAAGGTTGGACTCGCGCAGCACATCTGTGCGATAGCACAGGCTGTGCATGAGTAGGTTCTGGTCCAGGCGGAAATGACCAATCTGATCCCAGGAAAAGATCTTCTTGCGCGGCAGGGCAAATTTGTAGCCAATAGCGGTATGCGTTCCCTCGTAAACCTTCTCGTACACGTAGTTCGAGATAAACAGGTCAACGCGCTGGTCACGCTCTTCAAAGCCACGCAGAATCGACAGCATAGTCGAAAGAGCCGCAGCATCGAGCCAGTCATCCGAGTCGACGACCTTGTAGTAGGTGCCCTGTGCCTCGCGCAGACCCGAAAGGACGGCAATACCGTGGCCGCCGTTCTCCTGGTGCACCGCGCGAATGATACCGGGATAACGTGCCTCCCACTCGTCGGCCTTATCGGCCGTCTCGTCCTTGGAGCCGTCGTCCACTACGATAATCTCGATATCGGTGGCGTAATTGCTCCCCTCCAAGATGGAGGTGATGCAATGGTCCATGTCCTTGGCGGCGTTATACGAGGGAATACCGAATGTTATGACTTTATGCATGGCAGGCGATAATCTCATCCGAAAGATCGAGGGCGGAATTGGTCACAGCGTCCATATCGTAGTAACGATACTCGGCCAGACGACCCACCGGGTGGAAGTTCGTCAGGTTCTGGACGCGCTCAAGATAGCGCTCATAGAGCTCACGGTTCTCGGGCTCAAGAATGGCGTAGTACGGCGTCTCGCCCGAGCCGGGCGTATAGGCCTTGGAATACTCCTTCATGATGGTGGTCTTGCCGGGCAGGATCTGACCGGTCATGTTCTTGAACTCGGTAATGCGCGTGTAGTCCTCGCTCGTGGTGTAGTTGACGGTGCCCACGGGCTGGAACTGGTCCATATCGAGCGTCTCGAACTTCATGTCGAGCGTGCGGTACGGTAGCGCGCCCAGATCGAGATTGAACAGCTCATCGAGCGGACCGGTGTAGACGATCTCGCCACCATAGACCTTGCCGTCGATCTTGACGGTAGTCTCGTCGATTTCAAAGAGGTCACGGGCGTCCACGTCGCAGAACACGTCGATCAGGTCGTGGTCGAGCATGTGCTCAAAGAGCGCCGTGTAGCCCTCCTGCGGCATGCCCTGGAAGGGAGCTTGCGGGAAGTAGCGGTCATCATCGCCCACAAAGACGGGAACGCGGCCGGTGATCGAGGGGTCGATCTGATCGGGCGTCTGGCCCCACTGCTTCATGGTGTAATGTAAAAAGACGTTCTCGTAGACGTAATCGGCGACCTCGGCAAGATCCGGGTCGTTCTTCTTACGCAGCTCCATAATGGGCACCTTGACATCCTTGCCAAAGGTCTCCACGAGCTTCTGATACAGCTCCTCGCCGCGCTCGTCACCAAAGGCGAGCTTGAGACTCGCATGGTTGAAGGGCACGGGCATAAGGGTACCGTTGATGTTGGCGAGCACCTTGTGCTGATAATCCGTCCACTTGGTAAAGCGCGACAGGAAATTGTGCACGCGCTCGTTAAAGGTGTGATAGATATGCGGACCGTACTCGTGAATCAGGATTCCGGCCTCGTCAGTGCAGTCATAGGCATTGCCCGCAATGTGGCTACGGCGCTCCAAAACGGCAACACGATAGCCGATGGTCTCGGCAAGACGGCGGGCGCAAACGGCACCGGCATATCCAGCACCGACGACAATCATGTCGTACGCGCCGGCGTTAAAGCCTTCAGGCAGGCCTGAGGTAATCTGCATCGATACTCCTTGTCAAAAGCCACGGGCTCGTTAGCTGGGCTTTTCTCGAACATTCTTCGAGACATATTTATCAGAGCGATTATAGCGCTAATGCGTCCTATAATGAGCTTGCCACACAAGGAAAGCTCAAGCACCGCGGCGTACATAATTGAAAGGTAAACCCGCTAGCAGCGGGTTTATTCGTGAACAGCCGGGTGCCTGGAGCTTAGCGAAACGCTTGTAAGGAGTAACATGAGCGATTTCCTAAACCGTATGAAGTCTGCCGCCAAGGCCGACCTTAAGACGATCGTCCTGCCCGAGGGCGAGGATCCGCGCACTATCGTCGCG
Organism: uncultured Collinsella sp.; assembly: GCA_900549195.1. Taxonomy (GTDB): domain Bacteria; phylum Actinomycetota; class Coriobacteriia; order Coriobacteriales; family Coriobacteriaceae; genus Collinsella. The sequence goes on along the minus strand of URNK01000016.1, from coordinate 12,706 downwards.
GCCACCAAAATCATCGAGGAGGGCCTGGCAAAGATCGTCATCCTGGGCAACCCCGACGAGATCAACGTTCCCGGCGCTACCGTCATCGACCCGCGCAATGCCGAGAAGCACGAGGAGTATGCGCAGAAGTTTGCTGAGCTCCGCGCCAAGAAGGGCGTTACCATCGAGCAGGCTCGCGCCCAGGTGATGGACGCCACCTACTTTGGCACCATGATGGTCAAGATGGGCGACGCCGACGGCCTGGTCTCCGGCGCCTGCCACTCCACCGCCGACACCCTGCGCCCTGCACTTCAGATCCTCAAGACCGCCCCGGGCACCAAGCTGGTCTCGGCCTTCTTCGTGATGTGCACCGACACCCCGCAGTTCGGCACCGACGGCACGCTGATCTTCGCCGACTGCGGCCTCAACATCAACCCGTCCTCCGACGAGCTCTCCGAGATCGCCATCGCCTCCGCTCACTCCTGGTCCACCTTCATGGGCAACGTTGAGCCGCACGTGGCCATGCTCTCCTACTCCACCATGGGCTCCGCCGGCGGCGAGGTCGCCAAGAAGGTCCAAGAGGCCGTAAAGTTCTGCAAGGAGAAGGCTCCCGAGCTCGCCATCGACGGCGACCTGCAGCTCGATGCCGCTATCGTCCCCACTGTCGCCCAGCTCAAGGCTCCCGGCTCCTCCGTTGCCGGCAAGGCCAACGTGCTCGTGTTCCCCGACCTCGAGGCCGGCAACATCGGCTACAAGCTGGTCCAGCGCTTCGCCGGCGCTGACGCCTACGGCCCCATCCTGCAGGGCATCGCCAAGCCGGTCAACGACCTTTCGCGCGGCTGCTCTGCCGACGACATCGTGGGTGTCGTGGCCATCACCGCCGTCCAGGCTCAGATGGCTGAGTAGCGAACATATCCCCTCGGGACCCTACAGGGTAAAGCTCTGAAAACGTCCTCGGACATGCATGAAACCCCCGCTGCGCACTTCGTGCGGCGGGGGTTTCATGCGTCCTGCGGAATATTTTCAGAGCTTTACCCTGTAGGGTCCCTGCCGCCACGTAGCAATCAGGGAATCCGGGGTGGACGGCGGCTTGGCTACGCGCTGGAGCTGAAAATCTGAATGGATGGGTGCCGTTGCTGAGAGCGCAGGCGTTGCTGATGATGATCACTTTGGAGATTGAAAGGCCGGTGGGCTTCGGCGGTTGTTGTGCCGGAAACTACATCCCAGTTTGGAGGCGGATTGTGGGATGTGGCTTCCGCTTGGGGCCTGTTTGGGAAACTTTGGGACGGAATTTTGCTTTATTGTGGGTCGCACTTTCCGCAACGTGCCTCAACCGGAAAGCGTGTCCCAGTATTTGCGCTCGAAATGGGATGGGGTTTCCGCCGTCCACCTGCTAGTAAAAAGGCCTCCGGAGCTGTTGCTCTGGAGGCCTTTCGTTTACTTGCAAATGCGCGCGTTAGTTGTTCTTGGTCAAACGCTCGACGTCGTGGGCGATCATGTATTCCTCGTCGGTGGGGATGACCATGACCGTGACGGCGGAACCGGCGGCGCTGATGACCTGTGGGCCGTTGCCCACGGCCTCGCGGTTCTTGTTGTTGTCGATGCGCACGCCCAGCCACTCAAAGCAGTCGCAGAAGGCCTTGCGGATCGACCAGTCGTTCTCGCCGATGCCGGCGGTAAAGGTGATGGTGTCCACGCCCGCCATGGAAGCGATCATGGAACCGGCCTGCTGCATGGCCTTATAGGCGAACATATCGAAGGCGAGCAGGCAGCGCTCGTCGCCCTCGGAGGCGCGCGTGCGGATGTCGCGGGCGTCGTTGGAGATGCCCGAGATGGCAAGCAGACCAGACTGCTTGTTCATCATGTCATCAACTTCCTGATAGCTGTAGCCGCCCTCGCGCTGGAGGTAGCACACGGTAGCCGGGTCAATGGAACCACAGCGAGTGCCCATCATCAGGCCGTCAAGCGGCGTGAGGCCCATCGTGGTGTCGCGGCACACGCCGTCCTCAATGGCGGCAAGCGAAGCACCGTTGCCCAGATGGCACGAAAGCAGGCGGTGGCAGCGCGAGCCCAGGATCTCCTTGGCCATCATCCACTCGTAGCGGTGGCTCGTACCGTGTGCGCCGTACTTGCGCACGTGGTACTTGTCGCACACGTCCTTGGGCAGCGCGTAGGTGTAGGCGACCTCGGGCATGGTCATGTGGAACGAGGTGTCGAAGACGGCCACGTTGGGCAGCTCCGGATACTTCTCGCGGCAATATTCGATTGCTGCGGCCTCGCCGTAATTGTGCAGCGGAGCGAGCGGGGCCACCTCAAGGATCTTAGCCATGACCTCATCGTCGACGACCGCGGAATCATCGAAGTGCCAGCCGCCCTGAACGATACGATGCCCAATGCCATCAATCGTAAAGTCGGTCTTCTCGAGCTCCTCGAGCACGCGAGCGATAGCAGAGCGATGATCGGGGAAAGGGACCTCCTCGGTCTGCTTGGCGCCACCGTTCTCGGAGTGGCCAAAGATGCCCATGTCCGATCCGATACGCTCGCAGTTGCCCTTGGCGAAAACCTTGCGGGTATCGGTATCCAAAAGCTGATATTTAAGGCTTGAGCTGCCGGCGTTGACAACAAGTACGTTCATGAGACTCCTTCGCAGTGCAATACGGTCGACGCAGGCCCCTTAAGGCGGCCGCATTTTAATAAGAAGTTATCATATCTTGATAAATAGATATCAGCATATCGCCCAACGAGCGCAAAAGAGGGGCCGAACGGCGCTCGGTCGTCCAGCCCCTCCCCTCTTGCAATTACTTGCCGTTGACGATGCGCTCGACGTCGGAAGCGATCATGAACTCCTCGTCCGTGGGGATGACGAAAATCTTGACCTTGGAATCCTTGGCAGACAGGCACCAAGCGCCGTCACCACGCAGGGCGTTGCGGGCATGATCCATCTTGACGCCCATAAAGGCCAGACGGTCGGCAACGCCGGCGCGAACAGCCGGAGCGTGCTCGCCGATACCGGCAGTAAAGACCAGGGTGTCCATACCGCACATAGAAGTAGCCATCTCGGCAGCCTTGGCGGCAATCTTGTAGACAAACATGTCGAAGGCGAGCTGAGCATCGGGGTCACCAGCGGCGGCGAGCTCCTCGACGTTGCGGCAGTCGTTGGTCTTGCCGCCGGTCACAGCCAAAAGGCCGGACTTCTTGTTCATCATCTCGTCGACCTCGTCGAAGGTGTAGCCACCCTCGCGCTGCAGGTAGCACACGGTAGCCGGGTCGATGGAGCCGCAGCGGGTGCCCATCATGACGCCGTCGAGCGGCGTCAAGCCCATGGTGGTGTCCATGCACTTGCCGTCCTCGATGGCGCACAGGGAAGCGCCGGAGCCGATATGGCACACGACGACCTTGCGGGCCTCGCCGTTGGTCATCTCGGCGACCTTCTTGGAGATGTAGCGATAGCTGGTGCCGTGGGCGCCGTACTTACGGATGTGCAGCTTGTCGCAAACATCCTTGGGAAGGGCGTAGGTCTTGGCGACCTCGGGCATGTTGAAGTGGAAAGCGGTGTCGTAGACCGTGACGTTGGGCAGATCGGGATACTGCTCCAGGCAGTACTCGATAACGTTGGCCTCGGGGTTGTTGTGCAGCGGCGCCAGCGGGGCGACCTCGCGAATCTTGGCGAGGACGTCCTCGTCGACGAGGGAGGAATCACCAAAGTACCAACCGCCCTGAACGATACGGTGGCCGATGCCCTCGATCTTGACGCCGTTGGCCTCAAGGTCCTTCAGGACGACCTCGATGGCGACCTTGTGGTCGGGGAACTCGATGTTCTCGGTCACCTTCTTGGAACCGTTGGCAGCGTGGGTGAAGGTACCGCCGGTAAAGCAGACGCGCTCGCAGGAGCCCTTTGCGGACACCTTGTGGGACTTGGTATCGATGACCTGATACTTAAGGGTCGAAGATCCTGCGTTGACGACCAGAACGTTCATGTGTCTCCCTACTAACAGGCGGTGTGGCGCCGCCAGGTTACATACGCTTCAATAATAAACCCAAACGCCCTCGCGCTCGGGTTTATTGCGTTGATATATAAGTTATCGGTGCTTGAGCTTCCGTTTCATTGCAAGGAAAAAGCGCCCTCAGATGAGGTTCTCGCCCAGGTTCTTGCCGCCGAGAACGTGCATATGGAAATGCATGACGGTCTGACCGGCGTTGACGCCCTTGTTGGAGATGACGCGGAAACCGTCCTCCAGGCCCTTGGCCTTAGCGACCTCCTGGATGGCGTGAGCCATGGCGCCCATGGTCTCGGCCGGCACGTTATCGGCGATATCGCTGTAGTGCTTCTTGGGGATCACGAGCGTGTGGACCGGCGCCTGGGGGTTGAGGTCGTCGAAGGCGATGACCTGGTCGTCCTCATAGACAACGGTCGAGGGAATCTCGTGGTTGGCAATTTTGCAGAAGATGCAATCGCACATGGTTGGTTCCTTTCTCACAGACCAAGGTAATTATATTTGGTCGGGATGGTTAGAACGAGAGGTTGTCGTCGGCGTTGGCGGCTTCGCCGTCGGCGAGCACGTCGTTGCCGTCGACGTCCTTAAGAAGCACCGAGACCTTCTGCTCGGCATCGGACAGGCGGGTGCGCAGGCTCTTGAGGAGCTCGACGCCGCGGGTATAGCTCTCGAGCGACTCCTCGAGCTCCATATCGCCCGACTCCAAGCTGCGGATGATGAGCTCCAGCTCCTGCGAGGCCTGCTTGTACGTAAGCTGCTCGACCGGGGTCTTCTCTGCCATATCTGTTTCCTTTCCTAAAGGTTTATCGCTATGAAACGCGGCCTACTCGACCGTATTGACCGTTGCTGCCACGTTGCCGTCTGCCATGCGCACGCGGATGGCGTCGCCCGGCTTAAAGGTCTTGGCGCTCGTAGCCACACCGTCATCGCTGTACGCGATGGAGTAACCGCGGGCAAGTACCTTAAGCGGCGACAGGGCATCGAGCGACGCGGCGGCTCGGCCCAGGTCGGACGCGGGCTTGCCGAGCATCGTACGTCCCTGATGCTCCAGACGGGAACTCGCAAGCGTGAGCGCATGGCGTTTGCCATCGAGCCCCGAGGTGCTTGCAACCAGACGCTCGGGCAAGCGTTCAAAGCTGGATCGGAAAGCTCCGACCGAGCGTACTATGGCACCCGACAGGCGATCGGCGGTCAGCGCAAGCTCCGATTCGCGACGCTCGACCATAAATGTGGGGTCGTTGAGGCACGGGCGGCATGCAGCCGCATCGAGCGCATCGCCCAAGCGGGCCGTATAGGTATCCCAGGCACGGCGACCGCGCTGATCGAGCATCTCCAGGTCGACCTGGGCCGACCCAATCATCGATGCCATCGCGGCACCCAGACGCTGATGGCGTGCCTCGAGCACATCGGCCAACTCCGTCATAGCCGGCGCCACCGATTCTGCCGCCGCCGTGGGCGTGGAGGCGCGGCGGTCGCTCACCATGTCGCAAATCGAGGTATCGGGCTCATGGCCGATACCGGTCACCACGGGCACGGGACAGGCAGCCACCGCACGGGCAAGCTCCTCGTCGTTGAAGGTCATGAGGTCCTCAAAGGAGCCGCCGCCGCGCACCAGCAAGATGCAGTCGGGCGCCGGCGTGATTGCGGCGGCACGGCGCAGGCCCTCAATAAGCTCGGCCGGCGCACCCTCGCCTTGAACCTTAGCGCCCACGCAGACGAGCTCGACGAGCGGGTTGCGACGACGCAATGTGCGCTTGACGTCGTCGATTACGGCACCCGAAAGCGAGGTAACGACCGCCACGCGGGAGCAGAACACCGGGATGCGGCGCTTGCGCGCTTCGTCCATCAGGCCCTCGCGGCGTAGCTTTTCGGCCAGTTGCGCCACTTGTTGACGCAGCAGACCCTCGCCCGCCAGCGAAAATGAGCGAGCGACAAAGCTCATGCGGCCCGTGGCCTTATAGAGATTGAAGCTGCCCTTAAAGCTCACCTGCATGCCATCGCGCAAGTCGAAGGTGCGCTTAAGGTAGGCGCCCTTCCAGATGATGCAGTCAACGGCGGCCGAGTCGTCCTTAATCTGGAAGTAGCAGTGACCGCTTCGGGCATTGGGGCCACGGAAACCCGTGACCTCGCCCAGAACGCTCAGCTGCGGAATGGCATCGAGCGCACCGGCGGCGATCTCTACCGCCTGGCTCACGCTGAGTTCTTTACGCTCCTGCTCGTCCGAACCGTCGAACTCGGCGGAAACGGCATTGCCGGTCAGATTCCAGCCTGCCACGCAGCCTCCTTTCGTTATCGTGCACAAGGGCTCCGGCCCTGCGCAAATTCAAGTCCAACACATAGTACAGCGCCGCGGGGACACAAATCTCCGCGGCGCCTGTCAAGCCAATTTGTTATCGGTTGGAGTTTCTGTTGTAGCGAGCCATAAGATAGAGCAGCTGAATGATCGAAGTGAGCGCTGCAGCAACATAGGTAAGCGCGGCTGCCGTCAGGACCTTCTTGGCACCATTGACCTGCTTGGAGCTCATGCCCGACTGCTCGATGTACGCCACAGCACGTCGGCTGGCGTCAATCTCGACAGGCAACGTAACGAGTTGGAACAGCACACTAAACGAGAAGAAAATCAACGCGAGGGTCGTGAGCCCGGCAATGTTCATAAACAGGCCCAAGAGTAACACGATGGCCCAGGTGTTCTGGGTAAAGTTGACGACCGGCACGAGGGCGGTACGCACTTTCATCATGGCATAGCCGCTTTGACGCTGGGCGGCATGGCCCGCCTCGTGGCAGGCGACGGCAACGCTTGCGACCGAACCGCCCGAACGGTTGGCATCCGACAGATACAGGTTGTTGTCCTGCGGGTTGTAATGGTCGGTGAGCTCGCCAGCGACACCCTTGATACCCACGGCGCTACAACCGTTGGCATCGAGCATGCGGCGAGCGACTGTGGCACCCGTATCGCCGTCCGAGCGAACCTTGGACCAGGTTTTGTACGTCGAGTTGATATAGTTCTGTGCGGCAAGGCCAAGCACCGTGCAGACAAGAACAACCAGCAGGTACAGCGGGTCGATGCCAAAGCCGTATCCATAGTAATAAGGCATGCGAATTCCTCCGAGTCGAGTTACACGTTGGAGGCATTTTACCCACTCAACCGGCTAGGCTTCCCTACAGGAGCTCGATTTTGCCGTCCTTCACCGTCAACCCCATATTGCCGGAAAGCAGATCGTCCAGGCGCGAGCCCACAAGCTCAAAGCGCCAACCTTCGCGCAGGGGGCTCTGCTCGGGGTGCTCAATATAGTCGGCCAGGTCATCGCGCGAGGCAATGACCGAGGTCGCCACGCCCGAGCGCTCGGCAACCAGGCGAATGAGCGCATACATCAGGTCCGTCACGCTCTCCAACTCCGGAGAGATCTGGCGATGCCCGCGCACCATGAGCGGCAGGCGATCGTGCGGGCAGCTTGCGCCACGCTTGATGGCCATGAGCGCACCGTCCACGTCGCGCTCCCCCAACTGATCGGTACCGCGAATGCTACGGAACTCCTCAACGCGCACGGGATTGCGCTTGACGAGCGCAAGCAGCGTGTCGTCGGACATGACCCACTTGCGCGGGATGTTACGGCGCTCGGCGCGGTCCTCGCGCCAGGCGGCGAGCTCGCGCGCGATGCCCAGCTGGTGGCGGCTGCACGAGTTGATGCGCTTGACCTTGCGGAATGCCTCGTGACGGTCGGCGCGATAGTGCGACTCGTCAGCCAGCGGGCGTAGCTCGTCGAGCACCCAGTCCACACGGCCCAGCTCGCGCAGGCGACTCATCATCTCGGTATAGGCGACGATCAAGTACTTGACGTCATCAATCGCGTACTCAATCTGCTTATCGGTCAGCGGGCGACGCGACCAGTCGGTCAGCGACTCGGTCTTGGGCAGCGATACGCCGCAGAACGTCTGAACAAGCGCGCCATACGAAATCTGCTGGCGCTCGCCCAAAAAGGCGGCGGCGACCTGCGTATCGAAAATCGGTCGTGGCAGCACGCCCACAGTATGGAGCATGACCTCCATATCCTGCGAGCACGCGTGGAAGACCTTGGTCACGCTCTCGTCTGCCATAAGCTCGGCCAGCGGCGATAGGTCGTCGATTACCAGAGGATCGACCGCGACGCTCTCGGCAGGGGTGGCAATCTGAACCAAGCACAGACGCGGATGGAACGTGCGCTCGCGCAAAAACTCGGTATCGACGGCAATCGCGTCGAACTCACGGGCGCGCTGGCAAAAGTCGAGTAGAGCCTGATGTGTGGAAATGTACATATCAACCCATCGAATAAGGTTAGGCCCGAAAAACACGGGTAGGATATCGGCATTGCCTTACAACTATACTCGGTTAGTCACAGAACGGGAACGTAAGTATGCGCTGCCTTATCATCCACAACCCGGCATCGGGCCCCAGCTCAGATGAAATCTACGCATTCACGCACGCCCTCGCGCAGGGCGGCGACGAGGTCGTGATGCGTTTTATCGGCGATGGCATGGAGCCCGAGGATGCCGTGGCAGACGTGCGCGAGTTTGATCGCGTGGTCGTTTCGGGCGGCGACGGCACCGTCTCCAACGTGCTCGACCAGATGCGCGGGTGCGGTGTCCCCACGCTCGTCTTCCCCTCCGGCACGGCCTGCCTGTTCTTCAACAACATCGGTAATGCCCCCGAGGCAGCGGCGCTTGCCAAGGCTTGCCGCGCCGGTCGCACGGTCAAAGTGGACATGGGCGAGCTCTTTTGGCTCGACGAGAACGGCAACGAAAAGCGCCACGGCTTTATCATCATCGCCGGCTCGGGCTTCGACGCCGAGATCATGATGAAGGCCGCCCCCGCCAAAAACGACATCGGTGAGATCGCCTATTTCCTGTCGGCGCTCGCCACACCCAACCCCACGGTGGCGCACTTTACGATTGAGCATGACGGCATTGTCGAGGAGCTCGATGGCATCTGCTGCATGGCGGGCAATACCTCGGTCATCCAAAACGACATCAACCTGTTCCCCGATTGCCGCATGAACGACGGCATGGTCGACATTGCGGTCATCGAGCCCGTAAAAACCGTCCAGCTCCTGCCCACCGTGATCACCGCCGCGCTCGACCCCGCCGGCAAGGTGCTCGGCCGTCCGCAGTTCAAGATCATCCAGACCAAGGAAGCCAAGATCACCTGCACGCCGTCGCTGGGCATGCAGTTCGATGGCGAGATCATCTCCAGCAACTCGGGCGTCTTTGGTGCCCGCGCGCTTCCGCAATGCCTCGACCTCATCGTCGACGAATTCTCCCCGCTCGGAAAATAGGAGGACCCCATGAACGACAACCCCCTGATTGGCTTTATCGTCATCGTCTTGGCCATGCTCGTCGGCTATGCGATTAACGTGATCCACCGCCGAAAGAAGTAATTCCACATTGGTATGATATTCATCCAATTCTCGTATCCCCCGTTGTTTATGCATTTGCCAAACAGCGGGGGATTTTTCTTTGTGCCCTGTGCAAGGCGCTTTATTCAGGCACAGTAATTGCAGGGGGTCTTTATTTAGCTAAAGCTATAAAGTGAGTATTCTTATCCACTCATCGCATATTTTAGGACGCTCATCGAGTATTTCGTCAAATTTAATGAATACTCTTTAGACTTCCGATAGGCTAATAGATGTATTTATTAGCTGAAATCCTGCACGGTTCCGCGGGGTTTCAACGGTTGGGAGGGATTATGAGGTTTACTCATCCTGTCAACACGCTCAAAAAGCTCGGCTGCGGCCTTGCGTTTGGAGCAGCGGCCATCATGGCCATGCCGACTTCGGCGCTCGCCTGCACCCAGATCTACATGGGCAGCAAGCTTACGGCAGACGGCAACACGTACTACGGCCGTTCCGAGGACTTCGGTCCGCGCTATGTCAAGCACTTTGGCATTGAGCCCGCACACAAGGACGGCAACAAGTACACCTCGGTCGAGTCCGGTTTTGAGTACAAGTCCAAGGGCGCAACCTACCGCTACACCTTCGTTCGCGACAACCCCTCGCAGTGGGAAGATCGCTACGACGCATATTCCGAGGCCGGCATCAACGAGAAGGGCGTTTCCTGCTCTGCCACGCTGAGCACCTCCTATAACGAGAAGGCCGAAGAGGCCGATCCCATCACCGAGGAGACTGGCATTGGCGAGTACAGCTATGCCAGCGTCATCCTGGGCGAGAGTGCCACGGCCCGCGAGGGCGTCGAGCTCATCGGCAGCCTGATCGACGAGCAGGGCGTCTGCTCCAACGACCAGATCATCATCGCCGACAGCACCGAGACCTGGCTGTTCGCCGCGCTTTCCGGCCATCAGTGGATTGCTATGAAGCTCGCCGATGACATCGCCTCGCTCAACCCCAACATCGGCAACCTCACCTATAACGTAGACCTCGATGACACCGAGAACTGTCTCCATTCCGAGGGCATCGAGTCCATGCCCAAGGAGAAGGGCTTTGCCGAGTACACCGACGGCAAGTTCGACGTCGCCAAAACCTACGGCGAGGAGATCGGCGAGGCCGGTATGCACCAGTGGTCGCGCTATATCCAGGGTCGCGATTACTTCATGGCCCCGCTAGCTGAAGGCACTGACTACGAGATCGTGAAGGACGAGCGTGAAGATGCTCGCGCCACGACCGGCGCCCTGGTCCACGAGATGCAGCCGCTGTTCTTCCAGCCCGGCAAGTCCGACTGGAACACCTTCGAGATGATCCGTTCCTTCGCCGCCCGCGGCGAGAATGTCGCCGGCCTCAACGCCAACACCGACGGCGCCTACGCCATCGGCTCCAACCGCAACACCGAGATCCACACCTTCCAGATCCGTCAGGGCATGGATCCCGAGATCGCGACCATCCAGTGGGAGATGCTCTCCAACGCCGAGTTCTCCGTCGCCATCCCCCTCTACTCTGCACTGCTCACCGAGGTCAGCCCCTACTTTAGCGATCAGGATGTCTCCTTCGACCACTGCGAAGAGGAAGACGTCGTGAACAACGAGGAGCCCAAGAACTCCATCAACTACGTCCTCATGGACATCAACACGCTCGCCTATGAGAACCGCGACCACTGCGCTACCGGCGTCCGCGCCTACCTCGATGCGCTGCAGAAGGAACTCATCGAGCAGAACCTGACCGTCGACGAGGCCATGCAGGCCGCCGAGAACACCGAGGCCCGCACCGCCCTGGCCAACAAGGCCGGCAAGGCTGCCACCAAAAACACCTACATCAAGTGCAAGGCCATGCTCGAGGAGATGCGCGACTACCTCAAGGAGGAGGATTTCTCCGAGGAGTTCGTCCCGAGCGACTACGATGCCGACAACGACTGCCTGGTCAAGTCCATCACCTACGCCGACGAGGCCCTCTCCGATGAGGACGTAGCCGAGCCCGAGGTCGAGAAGGAAGAGGCCACCGAAGAGAAGTCCGAGGGCAACAACATGGCCGCCATGGCCGTTGGCGCCGTCATCATCATCGGCGTCTGCGGCTTCGTGCTCTATCGTCGCAAGAAGGCCTAAGAACCCCCACCTTAAGGCGCGGGCGGGATGGCCAAGGTCGCCCGCCCGTCCAGCCGCCCATTCGACCGGCGGGAAACGTCGCCGAAATCTTTTCAAAAAAGATTCCCTGCACACACTTCGCTGTGCTATAGTGCAGCGCAACAGCAACTAGGTGCGACCGCGCCACGGTATCACGAAAGGAGCCACCGACATGAAGAACACGATGAAGTCTCTCAACAACTGGTGGTGGCGTGATGCGAATACGATCGGTCGACAGTGAGTCCCTCACACCTGTTTTTGCGCTCTAGGTGATTGGAAGGCCTCCGGTTTCGACCGGGGGCCTTTTTCTATCTCGAGCCCAATCGCATTCGCATCACGCGCCTCCGCTTTCTTCTCTTGCACTTCCCTTCCGAAAGGATTTTCACCATGTCTCAGAACACCACCACCGCCCAGCCCCGCACCGTCCAGACCGCCGACCGCGGCAAACTCGACGTCCGCGCCCTCGTCTTGCTCGCCATCCTGCTTGCCGCCGGCTTCATCCTCAACTTCACCGTCGGCAAGGCCATCTCCGGCATCTCGGGCGGCATGATCAGCCCCGAGTTCATTATCTCGGCCTTCTGCCTCACTATCCTGGTCGTTCGTCCCAACATTGGCCAGGCGCTCGTTATCGGCCTGATCTCGGCGGCCGTAATCCAGATCACCACCACCTCGCCGTTTGTCGATTTTGCCGCCGAGGGCATCGCCGCCATGCTCATGGCCGTCATTGTCAACGCTGCTGCCAAGGACGGCCAGGTCAAACCTGCCGTCGCCATCGTCGCAACCTTCGTGACCACCTTTGTCTCGGGCGTCATCTTCATGGTCATCAAGATGGCCATGCTCGGCGTGGTAGGCGAGCTCGCCGCTGCCATGCTGCCCGTCGTCGCTATGACCGCCGTCTTTAACGCCATCCTGGTTGGCGCTCTCTATCTGCCCATCCAGAAGGCCCTGAAGCTCAACTAACCCGCTCGGCTTTACGAGCCACCCCATCTTGGCGTTCATTCGTCGCCCGCGTACCCAAGTACGCTTCGCTCCTCTTTCGCGCCAACCTGGGGCCCCTCGTAAAGCCGTCTCCGTGCTTCACCACCAAAGACTGTCCCAAACAGCTAGCTTTTGGGGACGTTCTTAAACGACTAGTCATGTAAGAACCTGTCTCTTATACACATCTCCGAGCCCACGAGACTAGCGCTCATCT
>URNK01000015.1 GCA_900549195.1 uncultured Collinsella sp. | reverse complement strand
CAAATCTTCTAACGCCCACCAAATGTTCGCAGCTCAGAGGCTATGTCCTCTGAGCTGTTTTGTTTTGCTACCAAGCACGCCGTCAAATATGCCAGCAAATATTGATCCAAGGTCCCCGTAGAGGTGCCGGCAGGTTGCATACGTCCTGGCCGACCGTGACCGCAACATGTTGGTCAAGCATAATCTTTTGGATTCTTTTGGCGTGAGCGGCTTGGTTTTGGTAGGATTTGTCAGCGGCTTGACTAAGGGGGTTTTATAACTGCCATGCAGGTAGCCGTGTTGGTAACGTTTTACCGACTTGCCAAGAACCCCTCATAATTAATGCGTCTGCAAAATGACTAATTGCTTTGACCTGCTGAAACACTATATGTTGTGTTTGACCTAAAAAAAGAATACAGGATATAGATGCCTCTTTGTCGTATGATAGATGGCGGACAGAGAACGAGGACCTTATTCGCCCCATTTGGATGGATCTTCGAGCCCCTTGATTGGCTGCGAGGATTGTCCGCATGAGGGCCTATGGTTTTCGAAAACACAGATTGCGCGACGGCGCCGCAAGACAGGGGCAAGCCCTGCCGGGCATCGTTTGGCTCTGAAGCGCAATACGATTTCGACGCGAAAGAGGCAAGAGGATGAAGATCATCAAGCGCAGCGGCACCGAGGTTGTCTTTGACATCGATAAGATTGTCAATGCCATCCGCGCCGCAAACTTGGAGGTCGAGGAGAGCTCTCGTCTTACCGACCGCCAGGTGGTTTACGCGGCACAAAACGTCGCCGAGGCATGCGAGAACGCGGGCCACACCGTGTCGGTCGAGGAGATTCAGGATCTGGTCGAGGACGAGATTATGCGTCTCGACTGCTACGAGGTCGCTCGCCATTACATCATCTATCGCTATGTTCAGAGCCTGAAGCGCCAGAAGAACACGACCGACGACAAGATTCTGTCGCTGATTGAGTGCAACAACGAAGAGGTCAAGCAGGAGAACTCCAACAAGAACCCGACCGTCAATTCCGTTCAGCGTGACTACATGGCCGGCGAGATCTCCAAGGACCTGACCCAGCGTGTGCTGCTGCCCCAGGAGATTGTGGATGCTCACAATGAGGGTCTGATTCACTTCCATGATTCGGACTACTTTGCCCAGCACATGCATAACTGCGACCTGGTGAACCTGGAGGATATGCTCCAGAACGGTACTGTTATTTCGGGCACGCTGATCGAGAAGCCGCACAGCTTCTCGACTGCCTGCAACATCGCGACGCAGATCATCGCTCAGGTTGCTTCCTCCCAGTACGGTGGCCAGTCGATTTCGCTGACCCATCTTGCCCCGTTCGTCGAGGTGAGCCGTCAAAAGATTCGCGGCGAGGTCGCCCGCGAGCTCGAGGAGCTCGGCGTTTCCGCATCTCCCGAAAAGGTCCGCGAGGTTGTTGAGGACCGCCTGCGTGACGAGATCCGTCGCGGCGTTCAGACGATTCAGTATCAGGTCGTGACCCTTATGACCACGAATGGCCAGGCGCCGTTCGTGACGGTCTTTATGTATCTCAATGAGGCCCGTACGCCCCAGGAGAAGCATGACCTTGCCATGATTGTGGAGGAGACGCTTCGTCAGCGCTATGAGGGCGTTAAGAACGAAGCCGGCGTGTGGATCACCCCGGCGTTCCCCAAGCTCATCTACGTGCTCGAGGACGATAACGTTCACGAGGATTCCCCGTACTTCTACCTGACTCAGCTGGCTGCGAAGTGCACCGCCAAGCGCATGGTGCCCGACTACATCTCCGAGAAGAAGATGCGCGAGCTCAAGCTGTCGAAGGGCGAGACCGCGGGCAACGGCGACTGCTATACCTGCATGGGTTGCCGCAGCTTCCTGACGCCCGACCGCTCCGGTAACGGATTTAACAACGTGGCCAACGCGCTGAACTATGACCCGAACAAGCCCAAGTACTACGGTCGCTTTAACCAGGGCGTTGTGACCATCAACCTGCCCGATGTCGCGCTGAGCTCGCATCAGGACATGGACAAGTTCTGGAAGATCTTCGACGAGCGCCTTGAGCTGTGCCACCGCGCCCTGCTGTGCCGTCATGAGCGTCTGATGGGTACGCTTTCGGATGCCGCACCGATTCTTTGGCAGTACGGCGCCCTCGCCCGCCTGAAGAAGGGCGAGACGATCGACAAGCTGCTCGTGGGCGGTTACTCCACCATTAGTCTGGGTTATGCCGGCCTGTACGAGTGCGTCAAGTACATGACGGGCCACAGCCACACCGAGAAGGAGGGCACGCCCTTTGCCATGGCCGTCATGCAGCGCATGAACGACAAGTGCGCGGAGTGGAAGGCCGAAAGCGATATTGACTTCTCGCTGTACGGTACCCCGCTTGAGTCGACGACCTACAAGTTCGCCAAGTGCCTGCAGCGTCGTTTTGGCATCATCCCGGGCGTGACGGACAAGGGCTACATCACCAACAGCTACCACGTCCACGTGTCCGAGGAGATCGACGCATTCGACAAGCTCAAGTTCGAGGGTATGTTCCAGCAGCTTTCGCCGGGCGGTGCCATCTCCTACGTCGAGGTTCCCAACATGCAGGACAACCTCAAGGCTGTCATCCGCGTGATGCAGTACATCTACGACAACATCATGTACGCCGAGCTCAACACCAAGAGCGATTACTGCCAGGTGTGCGGCTACGACGGTGAGATCAAGATTGTCGAGGATGACGGCAAGCTGGTGTGGGAGTGCCCCAACTGCGGCAATCGCGACCAGGAGAAGATGAACGTCGCTCGTCGTACGTGCGGCTACATCGGTACCCAATTCTGGAACCAGGGTCGAACCGAGGAGATCCGCGACCGCGTGCTGCATCTCTAATAACCATCCCAGGCCGCCCCGTAGCGAGGCCCCGGACCTTTACTCGCTATTTCGGACAGTCCTGGCTCACGACGGAGGCGCCACTGGCGCCTCCTGTTCGTGCGGAACTCATATCGAGCAAAAGCCCAAGCGGCCCTCTCGGTTCAGCCAAGTTGACGTAGCTGAGATGCAGCTCGTGGTCTGCTCACTCCTCGAAGTTCTTGGCGGAAATAATTCGGGCTGCAGCTGCGATTTACTTGCGATGGCGGTTGAGCCGCAACCCAGTTTTTATTGGACTTCGAACCCTATGCTCGATGTTCGCTTCGTTCATTGAGTTACCCTTTGCATGAGGTCGGGACATATCGTCCCGCCCGCAGTTTCGCAGGCCGAAGGCCGAGAATGTTTGAGGACGGGATGATATGTCCCGACCTCCCGGGAGAGTTACCTATGAACTACGCGAACATTAAGTATTTCGACATTGCTGATGGGGAAGGCGTTCGTACTTCTCTGTTTGTGAGTGGGTGCCGTCGTGGGTGCAAGAATTGCTTTAACTCTGTTGCGTGGGACTTTGCTGCGGGCGAGTCCTTTGATTGCACCGTCGAGGACAAGATTATCGAGAGCCTCGATCATCCCTTTATTGACGGCCTGACGATTCTGGGCGGCGAACCTATGGAGCCCGAGAATCAGGCGGGACTCGTTGAGTTTGTCGAGCGCGTTCGTGCCGCTTATCCTGCGGGGTCAGGAAAGACCATTTGGTGTTTTACCGGCGACGTGCTCGAGGAGCTTATGCCGGGTGGTCGTCACCATACCGAGGTCACGGACCGTATCCTTGCCTGCCTCGATATGTTGGTGGATGGCCCGTTTGTTCAGGATCTGTACGATATCTCATTGCGCTTTAGGGGCTCGAGTAACCAGCGTGTGATCGATATGAACGCTACGCGCGACCGTGCTGAGCGCGAGGGCGTTGCGCTTTGTGATGCGGTTGAACTTTGGCGTGATGATCCGGTCTATTCGACCCATACTATGTAGCTTGTGGTCGATGCCGAAGGGCGTGGTACCATAGCGCGAACGTGAAATCGGAAAAGTGAGGCCCAGATGGTCGATCAGGAAAAAGTCGAGGCCGCCATTAAGCTGTTGCTTGAGGGCATAGGCGAGGACCCAACTCGTGAGGGCCTGCTGGAGACTCCGGCGCGCGTTGCCCGTATGTATGGTGAGATCGCCGGCGGTATGGACCAGAGTGCCGAGGAACACCTGTCCAAAACCTTTGCCGTCGCTTCGAACGATTTGGTTATCGAGCGCGACATCACGTTCTACTCGCTGTGTGAACATCATCTGTTGCCGTTTTATGGCAAGGCCGCCATTGGTTATATCCCTAACGGTCGGGTGGCTGGGCTTTCCAAGCTCGCCCGCACGGTTGAGGTTTATGCCCGTCGTCTGCAGCTGCAGGAGCAGCTGTGTGCGCAGGTTGCCGACACCCTTATGGATTATCTCGCTCCCCAGGGAGCGATTGTGCTCATGGAGGCTGAGCATATGTGCATGACCATGCGCGGCGTGCAGAAGCCCGGCACCAAGACCGTGACGCTCGCTCGCCGCGGCGTCTTCGAGACCGATCCCGCGCTCGAGGAGCGGTTCTTTAGGATGCTGGGCCGCTAACCATGAGGGTCGTCAACGACTTTACATCGAAAACCGATGAGGGGACGCCGCGTCGCGGCTTTATGGCTTCGGGCCTGACTCCCTTTGGTGCCATGCCTCGCATTGATTACATTTGTGCCAACGGGCTGTTCCGGCGGCACCTGGGCAACATTGCACAGTTGGAATCGGGGCGCATCTTCTGCCGTCACGGTATTGACCATCTGCTCGATGTCGCTCGCATTATGTGGATCAAGAATCTCGAGGAACAGCTCGAATTTGACCGCGAGGTTGTCTACGCCACGGCACTTCTTCACGATATCGGCAAAGATGAACAGTATGAATCGGGTATATCCCATGATGTTGCAAGCGAACGCGTCGCTGATGCAATTCTCGGCGGCATGCCCGATGACGTGGCGTTTGAGCCGGCCGATGCCGCAGCCATTAAGACAGCCATTCTGGGCCATCGAAAGCTGCGCGTGAACAGCCAACCGCTTGAGCGTCTGCTCTATGCGGCCGACAAAGCGTCGCGCGCCTGCTTTGCATGCCCCGCGCGCAATGCTTGCAACTGGAGCGATGATAAAAAGAACCTGTCGATTCGCGTGTAGTTAGTTGCGCGGTCGGGGTTCTAAACGAAGGAGACGATCGCGATGAGTAACAAGAAGCTGCCCGAGAATGCAACCAAGACCGAGGGTGCCGAGCTCGCCCGCCGTGGAAGGGGCGAAATATCCACTGCGACGGCGGTGCCCCACGTGAGCTATGACGATCTTCGCCATGCCGACCGCATTACTATCGACGGTCTCGAGGTCTTTGCCAACCACGGCGTGTATCCCGAAGAGAACGCGCTGGGCCAGAAATTCATCGTGTCCTTGGTGCTCTATGCCGACCTGCGTGCGGCGGGGGAGCACGATAACCTGGACGCTTCGATTGACTACGGCTCGGTGTGCCACGATGTCGATGGCTATCTGCGCGAGCATACGTTTAAGCTCATCGAGGCGGCAGCCGAGGGTGTGGCCCAGATGCTGCTGCGCCGTTATCCCTCGCTGCTTGGTGTGCGCATCAAGCTCGATAAGCCTTGGGCGCCCGTCGGTCTTCCCCTGGCAAGCTGCGGTGTCGAGATCGAGCGCGTGCGCTAACCGGTACTAATATGTCTCTATGGGTGGCTGCTTGAGCCGCTGGGACAGTGCTCTATTGTTGGGGCAGTATGTGTCGAGCAGGACGTGGAACCGCTGGTTGTGGCTTGGCTCGAGCAAGTGGACGAGCTCGTGGGCGACAACCATGTCGAGGCATTCGATGGGATAGGCGGCAAGTTCGCGTGCGATGCGGATGGCGCCGGTTTTGGGCGTGCACGAGCCCCAACGCGTTTTCATGCTGCGTACGGAAACGCGGGAAACGGCGACACCCATTGCGATTTCGTATGCGTGCACCATATCGCGTAGCGCCAATGTGACCTCGGACGTATAGAGCTGGTCGATGTGGGCTTGGAGCTCATCGGACGTTAGACCGTCGAGGATTGCATGCCGCTGGGTCTGTGGGTGTTCGTCTGGCTCATCGGTACCCATAAAACTTGCGAAGGTAGCCTGTTTGGGCCGCGGTGCGGGTGATGCAAAGTTGTGATCGAGTGCGTCCTGTACCGTAATGGGCTTGCCCCAAAGCGCAATGATGGACGAGGGACTAAGCGGCTCCTGTGCCGTCGTCTGACGTTGCTCGCGCTGGGCAAGTCGGCTGATAATCCATGCGCTGTTGCGCTTCACAAACGCTTCGATGCGCTCGCGGCTGGCGTCGAGCGGTGCGCTGGCGTGGACCTCACCGCTCGATGTGACGCGTAGGTTGAAGTTCTTGACGCGCTTTTTGGTAACGACGACGGGGATGGGCGTCCCATCCGGTCGGGATACGGAAATCGTAAACTGCTGCGTCAAAAGCGGTCCTTCAGATTGGGGACGGGCCGGCATGTCGACCGTTCGGCATGCCGGCCCGCTCAAGGGATGTGAAATTAATAACGCTCAAAGAAGGCAAGCGCGTTGTCGCTGCAGAGCTTTTGCATCACGGTCTTGCCAAAGTGCTTGGAGAGCATGTTCTGGAACTCGGGCATCATGCTGGCATCGGAGAGGAAAGCGGGCACCGTGGCGCCGTCCCAGTCGCCGCCGAGCGCGATGACGTCCTCGCCGCCCAGGTCGAGCCAGTGCTCGATATGTGCTGCCAGCTGGTCGAAGGTGACGTCTGCGGCGGTCTCGTCGGTTGCTTCGCTAGATAGGAACTCGCTGCAGTAGTTGAGGCCGACGATACCGCCCATGTCGCGAATGGTGCGGAACTGGTCGTCGGTAAGGTTGCGCTTGACGCCGCAAACCGCACGGGAGTTGGAGTGGCTAGCGACGAAGGGGCGCGTGGCGTGGGCGACAACCTCGTCAAAGCACTCATCGTTGAGGTGGGAGACGTCGAGTACCATGCCGGCGTGCTCCATCTGCGTAAGTGCCTCGATGCCGGCGGCGGTGAGACCGGCGTGGGTGTCGTGGCCGCTCGCGAGCGGTCCCTGCGCGTTCCAGCTGAGCGATGACATGAGTACGCCTAGGTTCTTGAGCACCTCGATCAACGCGGGGTCCTCGGCAAAGAACGTGGCGTTTTCGATGGTGTGGATGCAGGCGACCTTGCCGTCCTTGAGTGCGGGGCGAATGTCTGCGGCGCTGCGCACGTTGACCATGCGGTCGTGATTGAGCATGGCCTGGCCGCTCATGTGCGCCATGATCTGCGCCTGGAAGCGCGCTGCGTGGGCGGTGGGAATCTCGTCGGGGACAAACGTGGCAAAGCACTGCGCCCAAGGAGTTTTGCCGATCTTTGCGAGCGAGATGGCGCAGGCGTTGCCCTCAATAAGGTCGAAATCCTGCGGATGCGTCTCGTCGCCGGGGAAATAGCCGTCGGTGCCCGCGGTAAAGCGCAGGTCAAGATCGAGTGTGGCCCAGCCGATGCGGTCGGCGGTGTCACAGTGCAAGTCAAATACGGGATATGCCATGGTTCCTCCGGTTGCAGCGTTTCTTTGCAAACTGTCTTTGAATTGTATGACTAGGGTATAGTTAGCGCCATATGTTCATGGCGGCCCGCGTTGTCCGCCGCCCTTATTACGGAGGTTACCATGTCCAACCAGGGCAAGAAGGTCAAGACCCATTATCGTGGCACGCTCGATGACGGCACGCAGTTCGATAGCTCCTACGATCGCGGTGAGCCGCTGGAGTTCACCTGCGGTGCCGGTCAGATGATCAAGGGCTTCGACGCCGCCGTTGTCGATATGCAGGTGGGCGAGAAGAAGTCCGTGCACATTCCTGCTGCCGATGCCTACGGCGATCACAATCCCGAGATGGTTATCACCTTCCCGGCCGAACAGGTTCCCAACATTGAGCAGATCGAGAAGGGTATGAAGCTTTTCCTGTCCACGCCGAGCGGCATGCCTGTCCCCGCCGTCGTCATTGACGTGACGCCCGAGGCCGTGACGCTCGATGCCAACCATGAGCTTGCCGGCAAGGACCTCAACTTTGATATCGAGCTCGTCGAGGTCGAGGGCTAGTTGATGTCCGTGGACCTGGTAGCTACGGAGCGCTTGGGAAATCTCAACGACCCGTCCTATGAACTCCTGCTTCGTCGGGAGCTGGGTGGCATCTTTGAGGTTGACGAGCTGCTACTTGATTGGGACCAGGCTGATACACGCCCGTTTGTGGGCGTGACGGAGCTGGGGCGCACGGTGAATGCGCAGTTGAATGCCACCGGTGGCGAACGCCTTGCCGACGGTGACGTGCTCGCTATTGACCGCACGGGTGCGGTGCCCGTAGTGGTCGTCGTGTGCCTGCGCAGCGCCGAGGTCTATTTGGTCGAAGTCGACCGCATGGATCCGATTGTGCTCGCGCATGCGTGCTGGGAGATCGGCAACATGCATGCGCCACTCTTCCGGGGTGACTCGGACGAGCATACCGTGCGCATGTATACGCCGGCGCAACCGGTTTTGGGTCGCATGCTTCGGGGTATCGAGGGCGTTCGGCTCTCGGTGGTCACGCGCGAGCTCGATGCCAGTCGACGCTTTGCATCGAGCGCGGCGGATGTTGTTGTGAGTATGGCTCCAGACTTTACAATCGTAAAGAAGGCGCGCGGTTAACGTGCGTATGCGTAAGACGGACTTTGAGAGGCAACTATTCAAAGTCCGTCTTGCTGTTGATGAGATGCTTTGGGGGAACATATGGGTCTTGAGGGAATCAAGCTGATCGCCTGTGATTTGGATGGCACGTTGCTGCATCCGGGGGAGCGCGAGCCACGCCCCGAGGCATTTGAGCTCATTGATGAGCTGCATCGTCGCGGTATTGTGTTTATGCCGGCGAGCGGTCGTCAATATGCGAGCTTGCGCTACCTGTTTGCCCCGGTGGCCGATGAGCTCGCCTATGTATGCGAAAACGGAGCCCTAGTGATGAGCGAGGGGCGTGCCGTTGTCAAGCGTTCCATGGAGCGTAGCCTTGCTATGGATATCGCGAATGCCGTGGTTGCGTATCCCCATGCCGACGTGACCCTTTCGTGTGAGGGACACCTCTACACCATGAGCGGCAACGATGCGTTCGTCGACCATTTGCGCTATGAGGTCCACTGCGATGTGGCGGTGGTCGACCGTCCCGAGGACATTGACGAGGACGTCATTAAGATTGCCTTCCAGACGCCCGAGGTGGATCAGCCGGCGGCCCTGGAGTATTTTGAGCGCCTCTTTAGCGACCGTGTCGACGTGATGACGTCGGGAACCGAGTGGACGGACTTTATCGGCTTTGGTTCGGGCAAGGGTTCCGCGCTTGCCGATTACGGTCGTGCCCTGGGAATTTCGCCCGACGAGATGATGGCGTTTGGCGATAACGAAAACGACCGCGACATGCTCAACGTAGTGGGCCATCCTTATCTAATGGAGAGCTGCAATCCCTCTATGTGTGGCATCAACGACCGCGTCCGCTACGTGCGCACGGTCGAAGAAGAACTGCGCCGCCTGCTCGCCGAGTAGATATATGTGGCATGCCTAGGAATCTCTTTTTGCTGCAGAGTGCAGAAAGGTGGATTTTAAGGCATGTCCCGAACATCTACCGGCAGTCGGGGCAGAGACCCTCGAAGATGGTGTAGTGCGACGTGACGTGCCAGCCGATTTGCTCGGATGCCTTGGCGTCGAGCTGGGCATCGAAGGGGAGTGGTACGTCGATGACGCGGCTGCACGAGGTGCAGATGATATGCGCATGCGGCTCGATCGTGCGATCGAAGCGGCTGCCGCCCGGCGTCTTGATGGAGAGAATCTCGCCGGCGTCGGCCAAGAGATTGAGGTTGCGGTAGACCGTGCCGCGGCTGATTCTGTCATCCTGCGCGCGCACGACGTTGTAGATTTCGTCGGCGGTGGGATGGTTATAGCTTTGGCGCACGGCGTCAAGAACCAGCTTTCGCTGCCTGGTATTCCTTCTTTGCACCGCCATGCGCCTCGCCTCTTTTCTATCAACGGTCGTAGGTAAATGATACCGTATTTAGCACACAATACTAATAACGAGGCGTGAAACCGTCTTCATTGGTAAGTGGGGCTCGGGCCTGGGCGTCTACGAGGCGAAAACGCGTTCCCATGCGCTCGTAGGAGGCATGAAGCGCCTCGAGATGAGATAGGATATTTGCCGGAGCCCCCTGTATCTCCATCTCGACTGAGCCGTCTTCCATGTTACGCACCCAGCCGGTGAGCGCGCGTGCCTGCGCGAGGTTGGTGTTGGTAAAGCGAAAGCCAACGCCCTGGACTTGCCCCGCCCAGCGCAGGAAATAGCGCAGGGGAGTGTCTTGAGTGGCCTCGTCGCTTGCGAGCACAGTAAGCCTGCGGCGCAGCTCGAGCTCGACGTTTGATGGTTTTTGAGGCTCTCGACTGCCGCCGGTGACGCTGGAGAAGAACGTATCGAAGAGGCCCATAGCTATGCCTGCTTGCCTGCGTCGGCCGGGAAGGTTATGCCGGCCTGCTGACGCACGGCATCCATGATGCGTAGTGAGACGAGCGTGACATCGCGGTAGTGGCCAAGCTCGTGGCGTCCCGCCGGGGTCTCCCAAAGCTCTTCCTTGACGTTATCGATGCCGCCGATGGCGGTGATAAAGTCTGTGAGTTCGTATTCCATAGTGTTGCTCGATTTGGGCAGGTCGAGCACGCGGCCGTTGTCGCCCTGTTCGCGCGGTGCCTCGGTCGCCGAGCCGCGTACGACATCGCCGCGATAGTCGATGCGGACGTTGCGGGGCGTGGACAGATGGTCGATCTGGATAGTGCCACGCTCGCCTTCGATCTGCGAGGGCAGCAGGTCATTCGTAATTTTGGAGTGCGCGAGCTCGACGGAGATACGGCCACCGCCGTAGCTGGCGAGGATGGAACCGCAGCCATCGATGGGGCCGTGCGTGAGCTGTTGCGTGGTGGGGTCGAGCAGAGTAGCCATGCTCGTAAGGCCGGAGGGCATGCCGAAAATCTCGACCATGGGCTCGACGGTGTAGACGCCAATATCCATGAGGGAACCCGATGCCATGTTGCAGTCGAAGATATTGGTGGCGCGTCCCGCGAGAATCTCGTTGTAGCGCGAGGAATACTTGCCAAAGCGCAATGAGGCGCGGCGGATGGGGGCGATCTCGCCCAGGGCGTCCTCGATGGCGTGGAAGGCGGGATCGTGGAGGGGACGCATGGCCTCGAGGGCCACGACACCTGCTGCCTCGGCAGCGCGGAAGACTTCCAGCGCCTGCGCCTCGGTGGCGCAGAAGGGCTTCTCGACGATGACGTGCTTGCCACCGGCGATGCAGGCAAGGGCCTGCTCGTAGTGAAGTGCGTTAGGGCTGCCGATGTAGACGGCGTCGACGTCGTCGGCTGCCGCGAGCTCATCGAGTGAAGTAAAGTTTCGCTCGCCACCGCGCTCGGCGGTAAAGGCAGCACCGCGATCTGCATCGCGCGAGAGCGTGCCCACAAACGCGGCTTGGTCGTTGGCGTTGACGACCTGGATAAAGTCGTCGGTGATCATGGATGTGCCGATGGTCGCTATACGCAGCATGTATCCCCCTCGTGCCGTTCGGTTTACAGGATGAGTGTAGCGCGAGGGGGCAGGAAATGGCGTGCGAAAACGCCGTTACAGGTCGCTCTCGTTAAAGCCGGTGTCGATATCGAGGTTGCTGCCGTCGGCCGCCGTGGTGGCAAGCTCGTCGCAGCGCTCGTTGAGCTCATGGCCGGCGTGACCCTTAACCCAGATGAATTCAACCTTGTGCTTGCTCTTTGCGGCGAGCAGGCGCTCCCACAGATCGCGGTTCTTGACGGGCTGCTTGTTGGCGGTTTTCCATCCGCGTTTTTTCCATCCGTCAATCCAGTGTTTGTTGAAGGCGTTGACGACGTACTGCGAATCGGAATGGACTTCGACGTCGCAGGGGCGGTTGAGCGCCTCGAGTGCCACGATGACCGCCATGAGCTCCATGCGGTTGTTGGTGGTCTTGGCGTAGCCGCGCGAAAGCTCGGAGGTGAAGGTCTTGCCGGCGGGGTTGGTGTATTTGAGCACGGCGCCGTAGCCGCCGCGTCCCGGATTTGATCGGGCCGAGCCGTCGGTATAGATGATGACCTTCACATGGTTCCTTTCGTTGGGTACGTTTCGTGTGAGTGACCATTGTAGCGCCATGCCCGCCGGGGGCTAGCAATCTACGATTTCTACCCCGTCTTCCGACAGTTGGTTGGCATGGATGATGCGGTTGAGCTCGTCGAGGTATTGCTGCAAGAGGGGAGAGGGCTTGCGGTCGTCATGCATGATATAGCCTACGTGCATCGTCGGGGCGTCTGCCAGGGGGATCGAGGCCATGCCCCACTGCATTTCGCTGGAGAGTACGCCGGTCGACAGCGCATAGCCGTTCGAGGTGATAAGCAGGTTGGTGAGCGTCCCGCGGTCGGATACGCGGATATTGCGGTTGCAGGGAATATAGCTAAACGGTTCCTCGGCGTAATAGAAGGAGTTCGAGGTGCCTTGCTCAAAGCTGTAGCGCGTATAGGGCGTGAGGTCGGCAAGGGACAGCTGCGAACGGCGTGCGAGCGGGTGGCGTTCGCTGACGAACACGTGGACTTTTGCATCAAAGAGGGGATGAAAGCTCGCTCGGGCATCGGTAAAGGCCTTCTGCAAGACACGGGTATTAAAGTCATCCAGATAGAGGATGCCGATATCGCTGCGAAACGCGCGCACGTCGTCGATAATCTGCGCTGTGGTGGTCTCGCGCATGATGAACTCGAACTTGCTGTCGCGGCAGCGCTCGACTACGTTGACAAAGGCCTCGACCGAAAAGGCGTAGTGTTGGGCGGAAATGGCGAGGCGGGCTTGCGGGGTACCGCCGTCCTCGTAGCGGGCCTCGAGCATGTCGGCCTGCTCTACGACCTGGCGTGCATAACCCAAAAGCTCGGTGCCGTCGTTGGTGAGTGCAACGCCGCGGCTGGAGCGCGTATAGATTTCGATATGAAGTTCCTGCTCCAGGCTTTTGACGGCATTGGAGATATTGGACTGTGCCGTATAGAGGCGCTGGGCTGCGGCGTTGATCGAACCGGACTCTGCCACGGCGATCAAAAAGCGAAGCTGTTGGAGGGTCATCGGCGCCCGTCCTTTCGAGTGTTATCTATAAAACCGATAACAGGTTAGCGCTTTTAAGTGATTGACCGAGGAAAACAATGCTCGTACTATCAAAACACACAAAGACGGTAGGTAATTAAGCCAACTACGGAACCGGGATGCGAAAGGAGGCCCGCATATGAATTGCTTACCAAGACGAATGCCGGGCTCCTGTTTGCGCCCGTCGGCGTGATCAGGAGACAGCCACTTACTTCTCTTACTCTTATTACTTTTATTCGATCAAGGAGATCATCATGAGCCAGTTCATCAACAACCCCGAGCACACCTTTGGTTTCGATACCCTGCAGCTGCACGTTGGCCAGGAGAACGCCGATCCTGCATCCGACTCCCGCGCCGTGCCTATCTACCAGACCACGAGCTATGTGTTCCGCAACTCCCAGCACGCCGCCGACCGCTTTGGTCTTGCCGACGCCGGTAACATCTACGGCCGTCTGACCAACTCCACCCAGGGCGTCTTCGAGGACCGTATCGCCGCACTCGAGGGTGGCGTGGCGGGTCTTGCCGTCGCCTCCGGTGCTGCTGCCATCACTTATACCCTGCAGGCTCTTGCCCAGGCCGGTGACCACGTGGTGGCTCAGAAGACCATCTACGGTGGCTCCTACAACCTGCTGGAGCATACGCTCTCCCAGTTTGGCGTCGAGACCACGTTTGTCGATGCCCATAACCTGGAAGAGGTTGAGGGTGCCATCAGGGACAACACCACGGTCATCTATCTCGAGACACTCGGCAACCCCAACTCCGACATTCCCAACATCGACGCCATCTCGGAGATCGCCAAGAAGCACGGTCTGCCGGTTGTCGTCGATAACACCTTCGGCACCCCGTATCTGTTCCGTCCGCTGGAGCATGGTGCCAACATCGTCGTCCACTCCGCAACCAAGTTCATCGGCGGCCACGGCACCTCGCTGGGCGGTGTGATTGTCGACGGCGGTAACTTCGATTGGAAGGCGAGCGGAAAGTACGCCCAGATCGCTGAGCCCAACCCCTCCTACCACGGTGTTTCGTTTGCCGAGGCTGCCGGTCCCGCCGCCTTTGCAACCTATGTCCGCGCTATCCTGCTGCGTGACGAGGGCGCTTGCATCAGCCCGTTCAACGCCTGGGTCCTGCTCCAGGGCACCGAGACCCTGTCGCTGCGCGTTGACCGTCATGTCGAGAACACCAAGAAGGTCGTTGAGTTCCTGGCTGGTGACAGCCACGTCGCCAAGGTGAACCACCCGAGCCTGCCTGAGCACCCCGATCACGAGCTCTATCAGAAGTACTTCCCCAACGGCGGTGCCTCGATCTTTACCTTTGAGATTAAGGGTGGCCAGGAGGCAGCTTGGAAGTTCATCGATCATCTGCAGGTGTTCTCGCTGCTCGCCAACGTGGCCGACGTCAAGTCGCTCGTCGTGCACCCGGCTACCACCACGCACTCCCAGCTCTCTGCCGAGGAGCTCGCCGAGCAGAACATCACGCCCTCCACGATCCGTCTTTCCATCGGTACCGAGAACGCCGAGGATATCATTTGGGATCTGAAGCAGGCCTTCGCCGCGCTGGACGAGTAAGGCGACTTGTGCAAGGACCCCTTGCGGCTCGATAGGTATAACTGCATAAAATGCCTGCTCAAGGCGCCTGTGCGAACAATGGTTGCACAGGCGCCTTTTTTGCATAGAGAGGGTGCAAAAACAGGGTTTTTGACACGATTTATGCATTTGAGTTGTGGAAAACTCCTGTTGAGAGGATGTGAGTTTTACGCAATTGACGTGCGCCTTTTGAGTAAAACCGCAGGTCGCGATTTGCTCGGGGTACTATGCAGCGCGATCGAATCACACGCAGCCCAAACGCAGCAAAAACACACTACGGAGGTTTCCAGCTACATGAGGATCGATTCACGAAAACCGAAAGCCGCCGCCCTTTCCGCCGCTCTGACCGTGGCACTTTTGGCGGGCGTCGGCGCAACTGATGCCCACGCGGCAACACTATCCGATACGGTCGGATCTACGCCGTCCGAGGCGACGCTGGTGCAGCCCGTCGACTACCGCGGTGACGGTTATGGCTCTATGCAGGAGTGGAATGCCTCTATGGGGGCCAAGCGCGATTCCCTAGAGGTCCGCGCGCAGATCATCATGAACATGTACGGTGACTATGCCACCGATGACGAGCGCGCTGTACTGCAGGGTTGTATCGACGGTGCGGGCAGTCTTTTGACGATGGAGGAGGTCGACGCGAAGTCGGCCGAGCTCGACAAGCTTCGCTCCACGCTTGAGGATGCCAAGCGCGAGGCGCTCGAGGCTGCGGCCGCCGAGGCAGAAGCTGCCGAGGCCGCCCAGGCTTCGTACTACAACGCCGGTTACACTCCGTCCTACGCGTCTGCCGCGTCCTACGCGAACGGGTCGGGCCTGACGCGCTCTGCGGGTGTCAATAACTACAACGGGCGCCGCGAGACCTATTACAGCAGCAATGTGCTTTATCACTATCGCACGGGCGAATGGACTCAGGATTCTGAGGGCTTCTGGCGCGATTCCGACGGCTATTACGTTGTTGCCGCGGGCGATATGGCCCAGGGCTCGACCTTTACGGGCTCCAAGGGTGATTGCAAGGTCTATGACTCCGGCTGCGCTGCCGGAACCACCGACTACTACACCGGTTGGTAATTTTTCTGCATCACGGATATTTGGCGGACGGGCGTCTTTACCGAGCTTTAGGGCAACGTAAGGACGTCCGTTCTATGTATGCGTTTGAGTTAACAGAGCCCTTACCGTGGCGGTACGCTGGGCGTATGGATGCGGGGCACACTGGTTCTTGAGAAATAAGGTCTTTCTCTTGGAGGAAGTGGTCTTGTGAATGCTCGAGATATTGCCGTTGCCGCCGTTGCACTGACGTTTGGTTGCCTTGGTCCCACGGTCGCGCTCGTCGCGGGCATGCAGGGGACATGCGGGGCTGCTCCTATTGTGGTCAGCGCGCTGATTGCGGCTACGCTGCTGGGAAGCGCCGGTGTTGTCCTTTGTCGCGACGATGAGGACGAGGTGCCGGGGTCGCGACGCTAACTGTTGTGAGATCGGCCGCCGGTCATAGACGAAGATGAAGGCCGCCGCAGGGGGAAAGGTTCCCTTGCGGCGGTTTTGCTGTTAAGGCTGTTGAATGCGGCGCGTTGGCACTACCAGCTTTTCTCGATATCGCGAATGCGCCGATAGAGCCACTCGTTTTGCGGCGCCTGGATATCGTGTTTGGCTGCGAGGCGGCAGATGGTGCCCGCGAACTCATCAACCTCGGTTTTGCGCCTTGCGATGCGGTCTTGAGCCATCGAGGGCATACCGGCGGGGTCGATTCCCTCGATGAGGTGCACCATTTGCGTCAGGTCTGCCTCGGTCAGCTCAACGCCCTCGGCGTTGGCGACCGCAAGCGTTTCGCGCATGGCGGAAACAAAGCAGCGACGCTGCTCGGAGCCCGGCTCCGTGGCGCTTCCGTAGGTCCCGCCGTAGGCCATGCAGGTCTGGTTGATGCCGTCGTTGAGCATGAGTTTGGCCCACATGCGGTGGGCGATGTCGTCCTCGACGGTATGGGCGATGCCGCAGCGCGTGTAGAGCCCGTCGATAGCGGTGACGGTCGCGGGGTCCGTGCCGCCCGCCGCGCCAAAGCGGATCTCGCCCGCATTGGTAAAGGTGAGCGCGCCGTTGAGGAACACGGCGTCCATGCCCTGGCAGATACCAAGAACGGTATGCTCCCAGCCAAAGCGTTCGGCAATCTTTTGCTCGCTCGTAATGCCGTTGCACAGCGAGGCGATGAGCGTGTTGGGTCCCACGACACGCTCCATAGTCTTGAGTGCTTGGTCGAGACCGGTGGTCTTGACCGTCAGGATGACCAGATCGGCGGGCGCTGCCTCGCTGGCGCGGACGGACGTGAGATCGCAAGGCTTTCCGTTGACGGTGAGCGCATCGCCCGCGTGACGCTCAAAGCGGGCGTCATCCATAACGTATTCGACGGCGTCATTGCCGAGGGCCTTGGCAATCATGCTGCCGTAGAGCAGGCCGACGCCGCCCTTGCCGATAAAGGCGACCTTGTTGATCTGCATGTGAATCATCTCCCCATGTAAAAGGCGCCCGCGTAAGGGGCGCCTGATGGATTGTATGCTGCCGGGGTGATTGGTGGGTGCGCGGGGCGGCTGTTATGAAAAAGAAACTATTGCGC
>URNK01000014.1 GCA_900549195.1 uncultured Collinsella sp. | reverse complement strand
AGCGAGCAGGAGACGCCCGCCGCCGAGCAGACTGCTGCCGCCGAGACCGTCGCGCCCGCGCCCGCAGCCACCGAGGTCGCATCGGAGTCCAATGACCACCTGGCAGCCATGATGCGCCGCAGCGCCCGCCGCGAGGAGGCCTACGTGCCCACCTCTCAGCTCCGCCGCTTCACCCTTCCCGATTCGGCGCCCATCATGCGCCGCGTCATGGGCTTTCTGTCCGACCAGGCCCGCACGCTCATCCATGCCGGCGTGTCGCGCGACCGCATCTGCATCGATCCTGGCCCGGGCTTTGGTAAGTCGGTTAACGAGAACATCGTCATCCAGCGCGAGACTGCCAAGATGGCGTCACTGGGCTATCCGCTCATGTGCGCCGTGTCGCGCAAGCGTTTTGTGGGCGCTGTCTCGGGCGTGACCGAGGCCGCCGCGCGCGATGCCGCCACGTTTGGCGTGTGCCTGGGCGCCATCCAGGCCGGTGCCAACATCGTGCGCGTGCACGACGCCGCGGGTTTTGCGCAGTTCCTGAACGGTTACTGGGCCGTCGCCAAGCCGCAGCCGCGCCGTGCGTTTGTGGCCGTGGGCTCCAACCTGGGGCATCGTTGCGACAACATCCGCGCCGCGCGCGACATGATCGCCGAGATTCCGCTCACCTGCGTGTCCAACTCCTCCAAGATCTACGAGAGCGAGCCGGCCTACGAGACGCGCCAGGACGCGTTTGCCAACGCTGTCATCGAGATTAAGACCGAGCTGGCGCCGTTGGTGCTGCTCGACGAGCTCATGAAGATCGAGGCTGAGCTGGGCCGCGACCGTTCCAAAAAGGCCAAGGCCAACGGCCCGCGCACCATCGACCTGGACCTGCTGTGGATGGACGGCGAGACCCACGGCGGCAAAAAGCTGCGCCTGCCGCATCCGCTCATTGGCGAGCGCGACTTTGTGCTGGTGCCGCTCGAGGACCTGATGCACGACCCGGCGCGGTTCTTCCGCTACAACGGTGTCGAGGTCAAGGAGCCCGAGGACCGCGTGGGTCATATCGTGGGCGAATTGGGGCGTATGTAGATGATCGAGATGAATGCTGTTGCCGCCGGCACCGAGCTCGACGCGGTGCGCGACGCGGGTCGCGAGGGCGTGTCCGCGGGCTGGTGCGCGTGGAGCGCGGGCGATGCTTCGCTGACGTTTTCGCTGGTCGTGCGTCCGGATGTGAGCATGCATGCCTTCCACGGCCTGCCGTTTGTGGCTGCGATGGGCATGATGGACGCGCTCGTGGGCACGGCTTCGACGCCGGGGTTGGGCCTTGCCGGTAAGGTGGGTATCCAGTGGCCGAGCGATATCGTGTGCGGTGCGCCTGCGTTTGAGACGTCACTCGCGCGTGTTGCCGTGAACGGCGGTGCCGGTGCTGCGGGCATGTTTGCCGCGGTGACGGTTGATATTGAGCATTCGGCGTTGAGCGAGCTTGGTGTGGACGTGGCTGACGAAGCGCTGGTCGAGGCGCTGGCCGCCGCCGTGCTGGCCCGCGTGGACGCCTGGGCGGTTGTTGCCAACACGCCGCAAGGCGCCGCAGGGCCGCTGGCTCCCGTGCTGGGCGAGTACTTCGACATGGTGCCGCTGCTGGGCCGCCAAGTTGCAGCGGTGTCGCCCAACGGTTTGCCGCTTGCGGTCGGTGTGTTTGCGGGCCTGGATATCTGGGGTCGTGCGACTATCAAGACCGATGCCGGCGAGCAAGAGTTTCCGCCCGAGGCCGTGCGCATTCGCGGACTGTAACGCGAGGCACTTGCGCTCAAAGATGACGATGACAACAAGACCCTCCTCGGCCTGTGCCGGGGAGGGTTTCGCCTGTCTGAGGAATAGGCTTGGCGAGCATTTGCGGGGACTGTGGCATCGGGCGCGCTCGACTTAAGCCCCTGCTCTATCCCAGCTTCTGCATGCGGCGGTAGATTTCGCAGATGCCCTTGATGGTGAGTTGGCCGTCTACCACGTCGAAGGCATCGGTCGAGCCGGCGACGATGCCGGCGAGGCCGCCCGTGGCGATAACGGTGGCATCGTCGCGGCCCAGCTCGCGCTTCATGCGCGCGACCAGGCCTTCGGCCATGGCGGCGGCGCCCATCACGGCGCCGACCTTGATGCACTCCTCGGTATCGCGGCCGATGGCGTGCTCGGGCGCCTCGAGCGGCACGCTGGCGAGCTTGGCGGCACGGGCGGCAAGCGCGTCCATGGAGATGCGAATGCCCGGCGCGATCGCTCCGCCAATGTAATAACCGTCCTCATCGATGACGTCGATATTGGTCGCGGTGCCAAAGTCCACCACGATTGCCGGCGCGCCGTAGAAAGTTTCGGCCGCAACGGCGTTAGCGACGCGATCGGCGCCTACGGCTTGGGGACGCGCCGCGCGCAGCTTGGTCACCGCGGCCGTCTGCGGCCCGATGACGATGGCGTCCGCGGCAATGCGGTCGGCCACGGCGTGCCATTCGCGCGAGAGCTGCGGCACCACGCCGGCAAAGGCGATCGCGTCGACCGCGTCGAGCGAAAGGCCGTACATCTTAAAGAAACCCATCAGGCGCACATGGATCTCGTCGGCGGTATAGGAGCGGTCGGTGGGCATGCGCCACGACTGCACCAGCTCGTCTCCGTCAAACAGGCCCATGGCCGTCTGCGTGTTTCCCATATCGATAGCGAGCAGCATGTCTACTCCCAGTGTTGGCATAAAAGGACGCGCACCATTGTATACGCGTCGCCGACGGCACTCGGCTGCGATTCGTTTACGGTGATAGGGGCTGAGGGGTTTAAATATGAAGGAATTATGCTCCACGAGTTTTTCCTTGCCGTTTACCGAACTCCCGCGTAATATTCTTTCTTGCGCACATGAGGTGCCCAGACATTGCGGGGTGGAGCAGTCTGGTAGCTCGCCGGGCTCATAACCCGGAGGTCGTAGGTTCAAATCCTGCCCCCGCGACCAAGAACTTGCAGCTCGTCGGCCTAGCCGACGAGCTTTTTTGTTATTGCGGGTCAATGTTTTCGACCCAGCTCTCAACTTCCCAAACAAAATCTCAATCTGTAACATCTAGATCCGATTTGGGCGGCTAGGTGTTACAGATCGAGATATACCGGTGGGTTGGGTCGTGTTTGTCTAAATCTGTAACACGAGGGACGGATTTTGCCGAGTAACTGTTACAGATTTAGATTTTCTAGCAGGCGGGTTTGGTTTGTCTCGATCTGTAACAGATAGGGGCCAAAAGTGGGCCTAGCTGTTACAGATCTAGATTGTTGAGGATGGGCCGAGAGGAATGTCTCGATCTGTAACAGTAAGACCCGGTTTTGCCGCGTAACTGTTACAGATTGAGATAAACCGACGGGCCGCCCCGCCCATCCCCATCCACCTGCTGCCACCTGATATTCGCCGATTTCCGTTGCGCTGTTGTATTCCCATGCCATATCCTCTAGATAACTACGCGGCATCATCGCCGCCGCGCCTACAAGAGAGGAATGTCCATGACCACACCTGCATCCAAGCTGCTCCAGCCCATTACGGTTGGCCCCCTTGAGCTCAAGAACCGCATTATGTTTCCGCCGCTGACCACCGGCTACGAGGAGCGTGACGGTTCCATCGGCGAGCGCAGCCTGGCTTTTTACGAGCGCTTGGCCCGTGGCGGCGGGAGCTACATCGTCATCGGCGACGTCGCTCCCGTCATGACCGCAAGCCCCACGCCCAAGCTGGCAACCGACGCCCAGATCCCCACGTTTAAGGCGCTGGCCGATGCCGTCCACAAGCACGGCGCCAAGGTCGCGCTGCAGCTGTTCCACCCCGAGTACGATGTGCCCGGTGTCGGCCGCATGGTTATGGGCTCCATGGCTGCCGCCAAGGCCGCGCAGGAGGCCAAGGCCGCCGGCGACGAGGAGACCTTTGCCGCCAAGATGGCCGAGTCCAACGAGATCCGCAACCAGGCCTACGCCAAGCTGCACCACGACATGCAGCACTTTGTGAACGAGGCGAGCGTAGAGCAGCTCACCCAGATCAAGGAGGCCATCGCCGCCTCGGCCGCCCGCGCGGAGCAGGCCGGCATCGACGCCATCGAGGTCCACGGCGACCGCTTGGTGGGTTCGCTGTGCTCGGCCATCCTCAACCAGCGCGCCGACGAGTACGGCGGCTCGTTCGAGAACCGCGTCCGCTACGCGCTGGAGGTCGTCGCCGCCATTAAGGAAGCCGCGCCGCAGCTGATGGTGGAGTACAAGCTCCCCGTGATCATGGAGAACCCCGACGGCACGCCGCGCGGCAAGGGTGGCCTGCAGCCCGACGAGGCCTGCGAGTTTGCCAAGCTGCTCGAGGGCGCGGGCATCGATATGATTCAGGTCGCACAGGCCAACCACACCGGCAACATGGGCGACACCATTCCGCCCATGGGCGCCATGCCCTACAACTGGACGCTGCCCGTGGCCGAGCGCGTCAAGGCCCTGGTCTCCGTGCCGGTGGCAACCGTCGGCCGCGTTGTCTCGGTTGAGGCCGGCGAGAAGATTCTGGAAGACGGCGCGGCCGATATCATCGCCTATGGCCGCTCGCTCATGTGCGACCCCGACATTGCGCTGAAGGCCGCCACGGGTGAGCCCATCCGCGAGTGCCTCAACTGCAACAAGGGCTGCGTCGACGCGATTCAAAATCGCAAGTACATCTCGTGCGTGCTCAATGCCGAGAACGGCGACGAGGCGACCATCGCCATTAAGCCGGGCGAGGGCGACAAGAAGATCGCCGTGGTGGGCGGCGGCATCGCCGGCCTGGAGGCCGCACGCGTGGCGGCCAAGCGCGGCTACGACGTGACCATCTACGAGGCGAGCGATCACTTGGGCGGCCAGATTGTGCTGGCGGCTGCGCCTCCGCGCAAGGACGAGATCATGCGCTCGGTCGAGTACTACGAGAAGATTCTGCCTGGCCTGGGCGTGAAGGTCGAGCTCAACCACGTCGCTAGCCCCGCGGACCTCAACGCCGCCGATGCCGCGATTGTGGCTGTGGGCGCGCACGACGTGGTCATCCCCGTTCCGGGTGGCGACTCGGACAAGGTCGTCTCGAGCTGGGACGTGCTGGCCGGCAAGGTGGAGCTCAGCGGCCGCGTCGCCGTCATTGGCGGTGGCCTGGTGGGCACCGAGACCGCCGAGTATCTGCTGCAGCACGGCTGCGAGGTGGCGATCGTGGAGATGCTCGACAAGATTGCCGCGGGCGAGTCCGAGACCATTCTGCCGCTGATTATGAGCGACTTTGCCGAGCACAACGTGGAGCAGCACGTGAAGACCCGCCTGACCGCCATTACCGACGAGGGCGTGGAGGCTGTTCGCACCACCGAGGACGGCGCCGAGGAGCCGGTGAAGATCGCCTGCGATTACGTGGTGATGGCCGTGGGCTCCAAGGCCAACGCGTTTGACCTGGATGGCGTGACGGTGCCCGTGACCTGCGTGGGCGACTGCTCGGGTGAGCGCACCGCCGACATTGCGAGCGCCATTCGCACGGCGTATCACGCGGCCAACGAGCTGTAGTTGAACATCGCGGCCAGGCGGGGCGGTAGCACGGATCCGTCTCGCCCGGCTGTGCCCCGTCGGGTGTCAACCGGTGCGGGGCCTGCAAGCGCAGCAGGTCCCGCCCTTTTTGTTTTGCTCCGGTGGATGGCAATGCGCGGTAACCATGAGGAGTGAGGACGTCTACTGCCTCGCAGATCACTCAAAATTATTGGGGGAGGGGTTAATAACTATATCCTCTATATCAAAGGACATAAAGAGATGCCAATTTTGTTGACAAGCGAATGACGATTAGCTGCGAGTCAGCTACCAGCGTAAATAATCGATAAAGAAATGTCGTAATTTGGTGCCAAATGCCCAGATAACGCCGCGTCTATTTTAATTAACTGCTTTGAGCAAACAGTAAAATGCTACTATCTAACTTGCACGTAAGAAAGCAGATTAACGGTTAAGGCTAAGAAGTGGCAGGTATGTCGGAAGCAACTAGGACTCGCACGCATGCGCCCGAGGTTAGGCAGCGCGCCGTCGAGATCCTCCAAGAGGGGGTCGGTCATCGCGCCCTCGCCGCGGAGCTTGGCATTCCCCAGGCCACGGCTCGTCAGTGGGCCCGCGCGTATGCCGTGGGCGGTGCCGACGCCGTTCTCAATGCCGGTTCGCATCATCACACCTACTCGTACGACGTAAAGCTCGCTGTGGTTAAGGACCGTCTGGAAAACGGCTTGACGGTTCGCGAGGCCATGATCAAGCACAAGATTCCCAGCGAGTCTTCGGTCAAGGCTTGGTGCCGTCAGTACCGCGAGAGCGGTGAGGCCGCACTGGTCGATAAGCCGCGCGGTCGCAAGCCGCGCGTTAAAAAGGCGGAATAGCAAACGGGATGGTGCGCCCATAGGGGCGCATTTTTCTTGCCGCGCCAACTTTTTGGACCGGCGCGAGCCTGTCGGGACATCCTCCAACGTGGCCAATAAACCGCGCGCAGTGGCCCGCGCGCCTGTCGCTGCGATAGGGGAGCGTCGCCCCACTGCTCCAAAGCGGACGTGCCCTTACCCCGTACGCCTAAAACTCCCCAGTTGACCGAAAACCTGCCGCCGCTGCTCCTCAATTGAGCTATAACGTTAAACAATTGCAGCGTTTTTGCATGGGGGAGTGATGGTATGACGCTACTGTATTTCCTTACCCTGTTTCCGCTGGTACCGGCGCTGAGCATGCTGCTCGCGCGCGGTGACCGCGCCCGCGATGCGGTGGGGCTCATAGGTTCCGGCATTATTATGGCGGTGACGGTTGTAGTCGCCGTCATGTTTTTTGGCACGGGTCCGCAGAGCTTTGAGGTTGCCCCCGGTACCTCGCATGTGCTCTCGATCATCAGCTCCGTCATCGACGTCATCCTGTGCGCCGTCATCCTATACAACGCGTACAAATATAGGAACGCGCTCACCACGGTGCTCGGCATAGTCCAACTGGTGGGCTCGCTCGCCTTTGCAGCCATGACGCTGCCCGCGACCGAAGCCGTCACCGCAACCCCGCTCTACCTGGACTACATGAGTGTGATCATGGTGCTCGCCGTTGGCATTGTCGGCAGCCTTATCTGCGTGTATGCCCTGGGCTACATGAAGGACTTCCAGGCCCATGACGAGCACGAGGCCGCGCTGCGCGGGCAGACCGCGCCCGACCGTCGCCCGCAGTTCCTGGCGCTCATGTTCCTGTTCCTCTCGGCCATGTTCGTCATCGTGACGAGCGACAACCTTGAGTGGCTGTTCTGCGGCTGGGAAATCACCACCGTGTGCTCGTTCCTCATGATTGGCTACACGCGCACGCCCGAGGCCATCAAAAACGCCTTCACCCAGATCATCCTCAACATGCTGGGCGGCATCGCGTTTTTGGCGGGCCTTATGTTTCTGCACGTCAACGGCATGCCGCTGACCATCTCGGGCATGATCGAGCTTTCCGGCGCCGGTACCGCGCAGTCCGCACTGCTGGTGATGCCGGTCGTCCTGCTATCGCTCGCCGCCCTTACCAAGGCCGCACAGATGCCGTTCCACACTTGGCTGCTGGGCGCCATGGTTGCCCCCACGCCCACGAGCGCCCTGCTGCACTCGTCAACCATGGTCAAAGCCGGCGTGTTCCTGATGGTCAAGCTGAGCCCGCTCTATGCCATCTATCCCGTGACCGGCTTTATGGTCACGAGTGTGGGTGCCATCACGTTTTTGCTCGCTGCCCTCATGGCCATCTCGCAGAGCAACGCCAAGCGTGTGCTCGCGTACTCCACCATTTCCAACTTGGGCCTCATCAGTGCCTGCTTGGGTGTCGGCGCGCCCGAGGCCGTATGGGCGGCCATCTTCCTGATCCTGTTCCACACGGTGGCAAAGTCGTTGCTGTTCCTGTGCGTGGGCACGGCCGAGCATCATATCGGCAGCCGCAATATCGAGGACATGGACGGTATGTTCAGCCGCATGCCGCACCTGACGCGCCTGATGATGCTGGGCATCATGGGCATGTTTGTGGCGCCGTTTGGCATGCTCGTGTCCAAGTGGGGCGCCCTGGTGGCGTTTGCCCAGACCGGCAACGTGCTCATGATCATGGTTCTGGCCTTTGGCTCGGCCGCGACGTTTTACT
Organism: uncultured Collinsella sp.; assembly: GCA_900549195.1. GTDB lineage: Bacteria > Actinomycetota > Coriobacteriia > Coriobacteriales > Coriobacteriaceae > Collinsella. Next base: position 9,408 of record URNK01000014.1, on the reverse strand, counting down.
TCTGGGGCAAGTGGCTTGCCAAGCTTTCGGGCGTCGACCCCACGGCTCAAAACGTTGAGGTCAATGTTCATAAGACCGAATGGATGGCCCTCAACACCATCGCCGCGCTGCTGATTCTGTGCTGCGTGGCGTTCCCGGTTATCTCGAGCGGTCTGGTGTCGCCTTACTTGGCCATGGTGTTTGGCCGCGTGCCGTACGTTATCGGCAAGGACGCCATGTATCTGATGGTGGTTATCGTGGCGTTTATCGCCGTGGTGCTGCTGACTTCATTCCGCGTGAGCAATAAGCCGCACGTCAACGTGTACCTTTCGGGCGTGGGAACCGATAAATATCGCCATTTCCGCGGCTCGATGGGACACGAGGTAAAGGCTGAAAAGCGCAATTGGTACTCGGAGGACGCCCTTGGCGAGAAGCGTATTGGTCCCGCGGGTAGCGTCGTGTGCTGCAGTATTATCTTGTTTGCGCTGCTGTGTTGCGCGTGGATTGGGCCCGAGCGGCTTGCCATGAGTGCGCCCTCGGTGCTGCGCGGCAAGTATTTTGAAGGCTCGGGCGTCGTGGGCATATTTATTGGTACCGTGGTGTTTGCCCTGCTGGCGCCTTTGGTTGGTGGCCTGATCGACGGCGTTGACCGCAAACTTTCGGCCCGTATGCAGGGCCGCGTGGGCCCGCGCCTGCTCCAGCCTTTCTACGACGTTGCCAAGCTGCTGCGCAAAGCCCCTGCCAGCGTAAACACCATGGACGATACCTATATGGCGTGCGCGCTCATCTTTACCGTCGTGGGCGGCGGCATCTTTGTGTCGGGCTCTAACACGCTACTGTGCGCTTTTATGGTGACGCTCGCCGCGATCTTTGTGGTGTTGGCGTCCGCCTCGACGCAAAGCCCGTTTGCCCAGGTTGGCGCCGATCGTGAGTTACTGCAGGTTATGAGTTACGAGCCCGCCGTTTTGCTGATGAGCGTGGGCCTGTACCTTGCCACCGACAGCTTTGATTCCATCGCCGTGACGGGGCAGTCGGCCCCCATCATCGTGTACAGCGCGCCCATTTTCCTGGCGCTGCTCGCGGTGCTTACCATCAAGCTGCGCAAGTCGCCGTTTGACCTTTCGTACTCGCATCACGCGCATCAGGAGATCGTCCAGGGCGTCGCCACCGAGATGAGCGGCGGCACGCTGGCCAAGATGACCCTTATGCACTGGTGCGAGACCGTGCTGTTTTTGATGTGGGTGGGCATGTTCTTTGTTTGGGACAACCCCGTGAGCTGGGTTGTAGCCCTGGTCGTGATGGCCGCGACGTATTTTGTCGAGGTCCTGATCGACAACACCTTCGCACGCAGCACCTGGCGCAGCTGCTTTAGGCTCGGATGGGGCGTGGCGCTGGTGTTTGGCCTGCTCAACCTTATGCCCATCCTCGTTGACGTGTTTATTTAGGAGGCGGCATCCATGGATCATAAAATGTCGCGCTCGCCGTGGGTCATTCATTACGACGGCTCGAGCTGCAACGGATGCGATATCGAGGTGCTGGCCTCGCTCACGCCGCTGTTCGATGCGGAGCGCTTTGGCGTGGTCAACACCGGCAACCCCAAGCATGCGGACATCTTTTTGGTGACGGGGTCGGTCAATGCCCAGAACCTGCCCGTCGTGCGCCAGATCTACAGCCAGATGCTCGAGCCCAAGTGCGTGGTGGCGTGCGGCATTTGCGCGTGTTCGGGCGGCGTATTCCGCGATGCCTATAACGTGATCGGCGGCGTGGACCGCGCGATTCCCGTGGACGTGTATGCGCCCGGGTGCGCCATTCGTCCCGAGACCGTGATCGATGCCATCGTGGAGGCGTGCGGCATCCTTGATCAGAAGGAGGCCGTGATGCGCGCCGGCGGTGACCCGCTTACCGTGGGCGGCGCTGCTACCTGGGATGGCGGCGTCGAGTTGGGCGAGGACGGGTTCGTGGCTGCAGCTGGGGCCGGGGCTGACGGTGCCGGTGACGCGCCTGCCGAGAAACCCGCAGCGCCTGCCGCTGGTGACGCACCTGCTGAGACGCCCGTCGCTGCAAAGGAGGCCGAGTAATGCAAAAGGCTATCTATACCACCGTCGGGCTCGACGAGCTCCTGCCGCATGTGCAGGCGCTCAAGGGCGTCGGCGCGCGCTTTGTGCAAATGCACGCCGAGCGCTGTGTGGACGACGGATCGTATTGCCTGGTCTATACGTTTATCAACGTCCGTGCTGCTCAGGAGCAGATTGCGCAGGACGGCAGCTATGCGATCGAGAACCTGGTGGTTGAGGGAATTAATCAGTACCAGGAGATTCCGTCCATCAGCTCGTACTATCCGGCAGTATTCCCGTTTGAAAACGAAGCGCACGACCTGTTTGGTTTTGCCATTACCGATATGCAGATTGACTTTAAGGGCTTTTTCTACCAGGTCTCGACTGCCGAGCCCATGAGCGTTATCACGCCCGAGGTGAAGGCCGCGCGCGAGAAAGCCATGAAGGTCCGTGCCGCTGCCGAGGCCAAGGCGCGCAAGGCCGCGGCCGAGAAGGCTGCTACTGCCACGGCCGCTGCGGGGGAGGGCACTGCGGGCGCTGGCGATGCTGCGGGCGCTGCCGTCGCTCAGCCCGCTGCGGCTGCCGGCTCCGATGCTCAGCACGATGAAACTGCTGCGAAGGCCGCGCTCAAGGCTGCCGAGATGGAGGCAAAGCTCGCCGCCATGGATCCCGAGAAAGCGGCCAAGGTCCGCGCGGCGCTTGCCGCCAAGGCCGCCCGCGACAAGCAGAAAAAGGAGGCGTAAGGTCCATGGCACATCGCTCCGTTATTCCGTTTGGCCCGCAGCACCCGGTGCTGCCCGAGCCGCTTCATCTGGACCTGGTAATCGAGGACGACCGCGTCATCGAGGCAATTCCGCAGATCGGCTTTGTGCACCGCGGGCTCGAGAAGCTCACCGAAAAGCGCGACATGCACCAGTTTGGCTACATCGCCGAGCGCATCTGTGGCATCTGCGCCGTGGGCCACAGCTACGGTTATGCCAGCGCCTGCGAGCGCATGCTCGACATCGAGGTGCCCGGCCGCGTGCAGTATATCCGCACCATTTTGCACGAGCTTTCGCGTATTCATTCGCACCTGTTGTGGCTGGGTCTGCTCGCCGACGCCTTTGGCTTCGAGGCACTGTTCTATCGGTCGTGGACCCTGCGCGAGCAGATTCTCAAGATCTTCGAGAGCACGTGCGGTGGCCGCGTGATTCTGTCGATTAACGAGATCGGCGGCCTTAAGCACGATATCGAGGACTCCGAGCTGGCCGGAATTGTCCAGACGCTCGATGCCATGCGTCCCGACTACGAGGCCCTGGTGCATACGTTTTTGGACGATGACAGCTGCGGCGAGCGCTTGCATGGCGTGGGTGTGATCAGCAAGAAAGATGCGCTGGATCTGTCGATGGTCGGCCCGTTTGGGCGCGCCTCGGGCGTGGATTACGACGTGCGCATGTTTGGCGACGGTGCCTATGCGGATCTGGTTGCGTTTGAGCCCATCGTTGCTACCGATGGCGATTGCTATGCCCGCTGCCAGGTGCGCTGTGCCGAGGTCACGCAGGCCATGGACATCATTAAGGAGCTTGTGGGCAAGATTCCGCACGACGGGATAGGCGGGCGCACCAAGCTTACACCGGCCGACGGCGCACGCGGCGAGGTTGTGATTGAGCAGCCGCGCGGCGAGGCGTATTACTATGTGCGCGGTAACGGCACCAAGAACCTGGACCGCTTCCGCGTGCGCACGCCGACGTCGCAGAACCTGGCGGGTCTGACACATGCGCTGCAGGGCGTGCTCCTTGCCAACGTGCCCATGATTATCCTGACCATCGACCCCTGCATTAGCTGCACGGAAAGGTAGGCGCGGCATGAGTTTACTGACATTTGCCAAGACGGCCTTAGGTTCTATGGTCAAGCAGCCGGTCACGGTGCGCTATCCGCAGGAGAAGCTGACGGCACCCGAGCGCTTGCGCGGGCATATCGTCAACGACATGGACGTGTGCATCTGCTGCGGCATGTGCGCGCGCCGCTGCCCGGCGGGCGCGCTCGCGGTCGATCGCAAGGGCGGTACCTGGTCGATCGACCCGTACGCTTGCGTGGTGTGCGGCGAGTGCATCGAGAGCTGTCCTAAACACTGCCTGACTATGGACACTGCCCGCACTCCAGTCGCGGCGGACAAGACTCCCACGGTAGAAACCAAGCCGGAGTAACGCTGGGATAGAACTGGAATAGGGGCCGGTGGGGCAATTTTGCCCCACCGGCCCCGCACTTAAACGCGCGGTTGGGCCGCCACGAACAAAACTATGCCGGATTACGGGGCTGGATAGCGGACCCTCGGCCATACCGAAAATCGCAAAAACAAAACCGCAGGTAGATAGCCTGCCGTTTTTCAAAAAATGAGGGTATGGATGAGGGTTCCGACTTTAGCCCCGTAATCCGGCATAGTTTTGAAATGGCACCATATCCGTAACAGCCCTTGATCTCCCGGGGACGGAGGAAAACGGGTCATTTTGGCCTTGCGAGGGCTGCCACGTGACCCGTTTGCCACGAAATGGGCCCATCTACTACGTTTAGGCTGCTACCCTCAACCATGGCGAACAACGCAAAAACAAAACCGCAGGTAAATTGCCCGCGGTTTTTCATGAAACGCGGCTATGGTCAGGGGTATCGGGTCAAACGTAGTAGACGGGCCGGTTTCGTGGCGAGCGCCATCGACTGCCCCCTTTGGGGACGGAGGAAAGCGGATCATTTTTGCCTGATGGCTCCGAGTCGCACCCGTTTTCCTGCGAAAACGCCGTGTCTCATTTCGTAACTTTAGGCTGTTGCAAGGTCTGAGACCGCGAGAAGGGAGACGCGATGAGTAAGTACACGAGGGGTCTCTTGGCGGTGATACTGGCCGTGGTGCTGGTGTTGCCGGCTGCAGCATTTGCCATGCTGCCCGAGGCCAACGCCAGGTCCAGCACAGGAATGGACGGACCGACAGCGACCGGGACGGTCGTCGACCCCGACACCAGCAACCACTGGAAGTTCTGGGCCGGCGGCTATGACGGCAAAGAAGTAACAACTCAAAACGTCGGCCGAATCTGGACCGACAAGACGGTCAAGGCGGTCGAGAACGGAGATTCGGATTTCCTGACCACGTTGTCGGCCATCTCTTCGACATCCGATACGACGATTTCCGGAAAACCGCTCGATATTGCGATGGTGTTGGATGCTTCTGGCTCGATGAGTGATCCTATGGGCGACGGAGGCTCCACCAAGCGCATCGATGCGCTGAAGACGGCCGCCAATCGCTTTATTGACACCATCGCCACGCAAAACCAAAGCATCACAGATGAATCCAAACAGCATCAGGTTGCCATCGTTAAGTTTGCAGGCGATAAGACTACTGAGGTTGGCAACAAAACATATCGCGATGGTTGGTGGGGACCCACCTGCAACTATTCGCAGACCATGAAGAATCTGACGCCCTGCAAGGACAAAGGTGCGGAGAGCCTAAAGAGCACGGTCAACTCTATCAGTCCTGACGGTTCCACGCGCGCCGACTATGGCTTGGAGCTGGCTGATGAGCAATTTTCGCTTGGTCGCGCCGACGCCAAGAAGATCGTCGTCTTCTTCACCGATGGCTCGCCTACGAGTTACAGCGACTTTGAGAACGAGGTGGCAAATAGCGCCGTCAACGCCGCCAAGAAGATCAAGGATAAAGGTGCCGACATTTATACGATCGGTATCTTTAGCGGCGTAAACCCCAGTGCCGTCCCCACGGCTGAAGGCACAAGCAGAGAGAATAAGTTCATGCATGCTGTGTCGAGCAACTATCCGAGCGCCTCGTCAAGCATTACTTATGAGGGCCGCCGTGAAAAGTGGGTCATCGACTATGGCACACGTGCGGAAAACTCCGATTACTACAAGTCGGCAACCAGCGCCGACGAGCTCGAGAAGATCTTCGAAGAGATCTCGGGAAGCATTATCCAGGCTGGTTACCCGACAGAGGTCCATGGCGGTTATGGCGAGCATGAGTCCGGCTACATTACGTTCACCGATAAGCTGGGTGACTTTATGCAGGTCGACAACTTTACATCTGTCGTGTACAACGGCGAGACGTTTGACGATCTGAAAATGAAGACCGAAGGCAACGTCGATACCTATACATTTACTGGTGCCGCCGCGAACCTGGTCATCACCGTTCAGCATGCCGAAGAAGGCAAGCCTCAGACCGGCGATATCGTAACAGTCAAGATTCCCGCGTCGCTGATTCCGCTGCGCCAATTTAAGATCACCGATGGTGTTCTTACGGTCGACAATACTGAGCCCATCCAGGTGAACTACACCTCGAGCGTTAAGAAAGACGCGCTCGATAATCTGTTTACGCCTGAGCAGGTAGTGGGGCTTAAGGACTACATCAAGAGCAATACGATCACCGCGGAGGACGGCTCCAAGACCGTTAACTTCTACGCGAACAAGTGGAATGGCGGCACGCTGGGCGATACGATTGCGAACTTTGAGCCCGCCGATTCCAACCGTTATTACTATTTCCAGAAGCAGACTCCCATTTATGTGGATAAGAACTGCACAACGCCTGCGACGGGCTCGCTGGCTGCCGAGGGCATCTATTACTACAAGGATGAGTTCGAGGCGAAAGGCACAGACAGTAAGGTCGAGCCCCGCACAGCTATTATTGAGTTTACCGGTGGACATGCCGCGCAGTTTGAGGGCGCAATCGTGCGCGATGCGAGCGGCAACCTGTCGTTTAGTGAGGGAACCGCGCGACTAGCCTTTATTGACGAACTTCATACCACCAAGGAACTCGTGGGCGGCAACCCTACTGGTACCGCGGCCGACGTGCTCAATCCCAAGTGGAACAACACGTCTGCCAAGTCGGACGCCACGGAGGTTGACGTTCACCTGGGCAACAACGGCAAGATCAGCTTTAACGTGACGCCGGCAACGGTGGATACCAAGACGAGCTTTGGCCTGACCAAGGCGCTCGAGGGCCGCGACTGGACGGATACGGATGAGTTTAAGTTTGAGCTCTCCGCGACGCCCAAGAATGACGCTCCGATGCCTGCATCCACGGACGCGACCGTGCACAAACCCGACCCGGACGGCAAGGGCAAGGCTGCCATTGACTTCGGCGAGATCACCTTCAACAAGCCGGGCGAGTACACCTATGAGGTCCGCGAGGTCAAGGGCGACGCCGGTGGCATCACCTACAGCGATAACGTTGCCACGTTCAAAGTGACCGTGACGGTTGAGGCCACGGGTGGGCTTAAGGCTGACGTTGAAAAGATCTCGGGCGAGCGCGAGTTCAAGAACACTTATAGCGCCAAGACGGAAACCCCGCTGACTCTTGAGGCTACCAAGACGCTCTCAGGGCGTCCGATGGCCGATGACGAATTCAAGTTTGCACTGAGCTATGCGGGGCACGACGAGGTTCTGTTGAATGCAACCAACAAGGGTGGCAAGGTTGAGTTCGGTCCGCTGACGTACACGACCAAGTCGCTCGCCAAGCTGGTCGAGGAAGGCAAGGCATCGCTTGATGCTAGCTCAGACAAACCGACGTGGACCATTCATTACATTGCTGCCGAGCAGACCGGCAAGCTGCATGCGGGCGTGAGCGCCACCGTGTCGGCAATTGACGCATGTGTAACCGTTGTCGACAACGGCGATGGTACCCTGACGGCGACGGCTGTCTACGGCGATGCCGGCAACGAGTTCGTGAACACCTACACTGCCGCGCCTGCCGAGGCATCGCTTGTGGGCAAGAAGAATCTGCAGGTTCCTAATGGCCTGACCCCGGCTGACATTGCCGGCAAGTTCACCTTTACCGTGACCGGTGAAGAGGGCGCACCCATGCCCGCGAACGCGAGCGTGACCAATGATGCCAAGGGCAAGGTCGACTTTGGCAAGATCACCTTTACGCTCGACGACCTTAACAAGGCTCTGGGCGAGAAGCCCGAGAAGCGCGAGCACACCTTTACCTACACCGTGACCGAGTCCGGCGAGGTCGCTGGCGTGACCAACGACGCCAAGCCTCCGCGTACGGTTTCCTACACCGTGACCGATGACAGCAAGGGTAATCTGCGCGTATCCCGCAAGCCGGACGGCGATGCGGCATTTACGTTCACCAATGCCTATAACGTGACGCCTATCGAGTCTCGTGTCACCGACCAGATCACCGCGACCAAGGTCCTGACCGGGCGCGAGCTTGCTGCCGACGAGTTCTCCTTCGAGCTCGTCGAGGGCGAGGGCGCCGAGGTCGTCGCCACCGGCAAGAATGCCGCCGACGGCAAAATCACGATGAGCACCATTGAGTACACCAAGGCCGGCAAGCACACCTACACGCTGCGCGAGGTCCCGGGCGACGCCAATAACGGCATCACTTACGACGGCAAGACCTACACCATAGAGACCGCCGTCAAGGACAACGGCGACGGCACGCTTGGCGTAGAGCACAAGCTGAAGGGCGCCGACGAGGCGAAGTTCACCAACTCCTACAGGCCTGGCTCCAAGGACTCCAGCGTCACCGACCTGATCAAGGCGACCAAGTCACTGACCGGGCGCGACCTCAAGGCCGGCGAGTTCCGTTTCGAGCTCGTCGAGGGCAATAGCGCGGTCTCCACCGGCACCAACAATGCCGACGGCAAGATCGTGATGGACCCCGTCACCTACACCGCGGCTGGCGAGCACACCTACACGCTGCGCGAGACCAAGGCCGGCGCCACCGAAAACGGCATTACTTACAGCACCGCTGAGTACACTATTGTGACCATCGTCAAGGACAACGGCGACGGTACCCTCAGCGTGGAGCATAAGCTGCAGAACGTCGAGAAGGCGATCTTTGAGAACGCCTATAACGTGACGCCCAAGAGCTTCAGTGTTACTGATCAGATCACGGCGACCAAGGTCCTGACCGGGCGCGACCTCAAGGAAGGCGAGTTCTCCTTCGAGCTCGTCGAGGGCGAGGACGCCAAGGTCGTCGCCACCGGCACTAACGCCGCCGACGGCGAGATCACGATGAGCAAGATCATCTACAACGAGCCCGGCAAGCACGCCTACACGCTGCGCGAGGTCCCGGGCGACGCCGGCAACGGCATCACCTACGATGGCAAGACCTACACCATCGAGACCACCGTCACCGACAACGGCAAGGGCGAGCTCAAGGCAAAGCATGAGCTGAAGGGCGCCGACGAGGCGAAGTTCAGCAACAGTTACAAGCCGAATCCTGGCGAGTTCAGCGTCACCGACCAGATCACCGCGAACAAGGTCCTGACCGGGCGTGAGCTCAAGGAAGGCGAGTTCTCCTTCGAGCTCGTCGAGGGCGATAAGGTTGTCGCTACCGGCACTAACGCTGCCGACGGCGCGATCACGATGGGCAAGGTCGCATACGACAAGCCCG